>JAUWZC010000238.1 GCA_030615565.1 Desulfobacteraceae bacterium
CTTTATTTCAGCTGTTGGAACCCTGCAGGGGATAAATGGAGGTTGTCCCATCTCTTGCAGGACCCTCAGCCCACCCTGAGGATCAAGCATATACTGTAAAAAGGCTATGGCTGCCTCCTTGTTAGGTGCATCCTTTAGGAGTGTAATCCCGTAGGTACAGGATTTGCCCTTCTTTTTTATATAAGTACCCGGTTTCTTGCCGGTAAGCTCCACTACCGCCTGTGTATAAAAGTCGTCATACCTGTAATTTCCCAGGTTGATTTGGTCTGGAAGCTCTACAAACCTAAGTTCATGCTGAACCGCCACTGACCGGTATTCCCATGCATAGTCCATATTTCCAGTCTGGAGTAGCACAACCAGTTCTACCGATTTGGATCGTATATTTTCTTTAGGCCGGTTAGCAATCAATTTCTTATAAAGCCCTGGTTTCTTATAGTATTTTTCTGCCAATTGTAGCACCATCAATGATCGGTAACCGCAGGGGTCAGCATTTGGGTCGGAATGCCCCCACACCACATCCTTTCTACCCAGGACTTCATACCAGTTTTGAGCATTAACCTCATTAGCATATTTACTCTTGTCTGTATAGCAGAGGACCAGCCGATTTGTGGCAAATCTGATGTTCCAGTTAGCATATTTGGGGATTAGCATTTGATCAATGACAGTGAAATCAGCAGATGCCGTTATATCACAGGGTTTTCTTAGATCAGTAATCTTTCTTGCACATCTTCGACTTCCAGCCGGCTCCCGCAAAATATCCACCTTGGGGTATCTGCTCTCAAACACCTTTTCCATCTTTGCAAAGGGAATGGTCAAACTCCCTGCATTGAAGATTATGATTTTTCCTGTAGCATCTCCAAAGGATTTACCGCAAGGTAACAAAAGAACTATAGCAACTATCCCATACAACAACCATTTACATCCGCTTCTTTCTTTCATCTGCTCCTCTATTATTAAGGTGTAAAGTGATTTTATAATTTATATCTTTTTTGATATATGTATTATTTGACATAAATAAAATTCCCTGTCAATAACAATTTTATATGTTAGAGTTAATAGAAGATAAATTTAGATAATTTTTTATTTACATAAAAAATTGTATAAAGGAGGATAAAAGATGAGTCTATCCAAGGTAGTTACATGATTAAAAAAAAGATAGATTTATTAGACATATTATTTTTTGAAAACCTATTAAAGTACAAAGAAATCAGGCATTTTGTATCAACTCGAACAGGCGGCTTCAGTAACCCCCCATATAACTCCCTAAATCTGGGCCTCCATGTTGGAGATGACCCGGAAGATGTCCTTGAAAACCGAAAGAGACTTGCTAATACAATTGGAATACCATTGAACCACTTTACCATAGGCAGACAGATCCATTCTGGGAACGTCACAATTATATCGAAAGAGTTGAGAGGCAAAGGCAGTACTAATCATAAAAAGGCAATCGATGTTACAGATGCCATGGTGACCAATGTACCAGATATTTGTCTGGTAATTCTTGTAGCCGACTGTGTTCCGATGTTGTTTTTTGACCCGGTAAAAAGGGCTATAGGGGTCGCCCATGCAGGGTGGAAGGGTACACTACAATTTATTGCACAACATACTGTTAGGGCAATGGAAAAGACGTTTGGTTCTTCGCCCCAGGATATTATAGTTGGCGTTGGGCCATCTATTGGCCCATGCTGTTATAATATTGGTCCAGAAGTTATTTCTCAGGCAGAAGGCATATTCCACACCAGGAAAGATTACATAATAGTAGATGAATCAAGAGATGGTAAATGTTATTTTGACCTGTGGAAGGCAAATCTAAAACAGCTTCTTCATTCTGGGATAGATAGAAAAAACATAGAGATGGCAATGATATGTACATGCCATAATTCCGAACTATTCTTCTCCTACAGGCATCAAAAAGGAGATACAGGAAGATTTGGTGCAGGCATTGCTCTGTATTAGGTCTGCCTGTCCTCATCAAGACTTACCATTGTTATGAGTCTTTCGTCCTTTATCTATATTGACTTCTCCTTAATATTGCCTATAGGTCAGCCCTGCCAAGATTGACTCGTCATAGAGCCTGGCCTCTACATCTACGCCAAAGAAGTCGGCAACTGGTTTGAGGATCTCCGGGCTATTCTTCCACACCGTGCGGCCTACATCCAAAACAACGCTAATCCCTTTTTTGGTCATTTTTCCAAGGGGCTGACGACATGGTCCAACAGGCATACCAAGTATGGCCATCAGGGTCTTTGTGGCAAGGGGATTTCTTGCACGACAAAGCACTTTCCCATGAGGAGTATCTTCCTGGGTTTTTACGGTCACAATCCCGAAAAGTGGCTTCAAGGCAATCATAAGTTTTTCTGCTTCAGCCTGTTCCCCTTTATTAAGGAGCATAGTCATATCATGGACTGCCTTGGGGACTATGTTAGAGGCTACGGATATAACACCGCTTGCCTTGATCATAGGATCGATCATCATGGTAAAGGTCTTGTCATCATCACCAGATAGGATAGTAAAGTCCTCCCCGCAGCACTCCCTGGTTCTTTTCATATTTTCTAGGTCTCCTGTAGCTTCTTTTACAGTGCTCATATTGGGAAATTGCTTATGGAGTATGGCAAGGTCTTCGGGAAGAAGCTGTGCACCAGTTCGCCCCGGGATTACATACGGGATAATCTGAATCTGGGGAAACATGTTTGCGACAGGGGCAACATACTCATTGCGGATCTCAAGGGAACTGGGGCCATTGTAGTAAGGATCTACCAGCAGAGCCGCATCAACGCCTACATGCACTGCGTGCTGTGTACTTTCTATAGTTTCTTGGGTATTGTTACTCCCTGTCCCGGCAATAGACTGACATCTTCCCTTGCATCTTTCAGCTACTATCCTAATTACTTTGTTGTGTTCTTCCCAGGTCAATGTCGGGCTCTCACCTGTCGTACCAACAGCGAGTATCCCACTCACACCACTTTCAATCTGAAATTCCAGCAATTTTTCCAGACCCTCGTAATCTACCTCATGGTTTTTGAACGGCGTCATCAGGGCCGTATAACACTCACTAAACATTGTAGCACCTCCTTGTTTTGGTTCATTTCCTCCGAAAAAAAAGCAGCTGGAGCACGCTCCAACTGCAACACAACCGCGAGAGCGCTCCACGAAAAAAGTCGTGACAGTCCTGCGAATCTTCTCCGCAGTCCCAGCCCGCTTTAGTAACAGGTCATTAGCGAGCTTCGGCGGTACACCCTTTTACCACAAGATCATGATGCGGGGCCTGCTCCCCTGTCCTGCGACTACTTATGAGCACCGCGCCTCAACTCTGGTTATTGATTACCCTAAAGAATGAAATGCCACGTGTCAAGAAAAAAGCCACTTATTTTTACCCCCTGAAGGCAGCGGTCAATTTTTTTGGATCAATAGATAGGATAACGTCAAAGTACAGGGTATGGGTATCTTTTTTTTGTTATGCCCTATAACATGGCCCCTTACTGGGTCGTTTCAAAATGGTTTATTGCCTCTCGGCCCTGAGC
>JAUWZC010000301.1 GCA_030615565.1 Desulfobacteraceae bacterium
ATGATCCCCATTAAAAATACAATACGTTCAAAAAATTACCCTGTAGTTAATACAGCAATTATTGTCATTAATGTTGTATTGTTTATTATAGAGCTAGCACAGGGTGAAGGATTAAATCGGTTTATCTATACCTATGGACTAATCCCTGCCAGATACACCATCCCATCAATTTCTTCATATTTTACCTTTGGCCAACAAGTCCTTCCTTTTGTATCCTTTATGTTCCTCCATGGGGGATTCTTTCATCTCCTTGGGAATATGTGGTCACTCTATATATTTGGCGACAATGTTGAGGATAGGCTCGGTCCTCTCAGGTATCTTCTCTTTTACCTTCTGTGCGGGCTTGCCTCTGGTTTCTCCCATCTTGTCATCAACTGGCACTCTCAAATACCAACCATTGGGGCTAGTGGGGCTATTGCAGGAGTAATGGGGGCCTACATGATACTATATCCTAAATCAAGGATATTGACCCTGTTACCAATCTTCTTTTTCTTCCAGCTTATAGAAATACCTGCTGTGTTCTTTCTTGGCATCTGGTTTATCTTCCAGTTCCTTAGTGCAGCATCTACTGCAGGGCAGGGTGGTATCGCCTGGTGGGCCCATATTGGGGGATTTATCTTTGGAATTATCTTTCTTCGAATATTCCTGTCATTCAAGGAGCCCTTTGTAAGCAGAAAGATCAGACATGTAACAAAGAAAAGCAGGTCTGATAAGATCCAGGTGATAAGGCCAGTCAGTTTTGGACAGGATCCGGACAGGTATGGGAACATATTTATCACCAAAAGAGAGGCCATCTTTGGTGCTAGAAAGCTTGTAAACATCCCAGAAGGTTTCAAGAAAAGGATGTTTTTGTTAACTATCCCTCCTGGTACCTCGGATGGGAGCAAACTTAGACTTCCCGGACTGGGTAGTCAGTTGGATGGAAAAAGGAGAGGGGATTTCTATCTAAAGGTAAAAGTAGAGGATTAGCGTTGATGAACTCGTAAAAAGTCAAAATTGGGACGGCAAAGTAAAAAGCTCCAAATGCAAGGCCTGCGAATCTTAAGGAATGAGGTGTACTTACCAGTACGCCGCAATGACGAAAGATGAAGCGTAATCCCGTCAGGACGGGACAGTTGGACTTTTTACGAAGTCGTCAGCCTTGTTTCTTTAAGGTCTGGTCCTTCTTATCTAAAAAAGGGACAAAGAATATCAAACACATTCCAGGAATTGATAGTAAAAAGGTAATTCCAAAGAAGACTCCGTAACCGAGCCTTTCTGCTAAAAAGCCACTGGCAACCCCTGCCAAAACCCCACTAATATTCATCAAGCCCGTGCCAATAGCAAAATGCGCTGCCTTAAATCGCTCCAGGCATGTCCTCATTAAAAAGGTTATAAGAACGGCAGTGCCCAGACCGCCAGCAAACTGATCAAAGGCATGCACACAGGCAACTAAAAAAAGATTAAAATGACCTATAAATGTAACGACATCAGCACCTGTATTTAATGCAAGATATTTTGTAAGGCTCAGGGCCAGGGCCATATATACTAAATTGGTTAGATTTTGGGCTAAAAGGAAAGGCCAGATCGTCTTTCTTAATGAAAACTTAGAGATCAAAAATCCCCCGGCCATGGCACCAATAATGGAAAAAGGTAGTCCAACTCCACCAGAAAGCCAGCCGTAATGAACCTTTATCCCCAGATCAACCATAAATGGAGCAACCATTGAGGATAGCCCTGACTCCCCGGTCCTCATAAGGATTATAAAGGCTATGACCAAAGCCATCTTATCTCTATCCATATAGTCAAAGAAGGCCCTTGAATAAAATGACTCCTTATCCCTGAAAAATAGCTCTTTTATCTTGTTTCTAAAAAGGGCCAGCACAATTAACAGAATAAGAAGCCCAAGTGCCACCCAACCTGCAAGGCTTATCATTTTCAGATATGGGAATAGTTCTAATAATCTCCCACAAAATCTTTCCCAGAAAAAAGATCTCATCCCCATTAAGATCAGAACCAGGGCAATACCAGCAGTGAGGAACTTTATCCTAAATACCCTCCTTAAAAGATCTTGTATCTTTATTTTTTCCTTTTCAACATGGGGAAGAAAAAAAACATGGTAGACAAATAGAAGGCCAAGAAAGGCCCCTGCAGTAAAGAAAGCAGCAAACCAGCCCACTGTTGCCCCAATTGTAACAATTATGCCTGTTCCTGCCATCATTGCCAGGCGATAAGCCATCACCCTATAGCCTACAAACTTTGCCTGACCCTTTTTATCGAGTGCCTCCATGTAGTACCCGTCAATGGCAATATCATGGGTAGCTGATAAAAGTGCACCGACAAAAAGCAGCCCTGCTATGATCTTAACTCCATAAGGAAGCGGACTCATAAAGGCAACGACAATAAATAAGAGGACCAAAAGAAATTGCATTAT
>JAUWZC010000148.1 GCA_030615565.1 Desulfobacteraceae bacterium
GTTTACAGTTCAGAGATATATTCTACTGGCGAGACAAGCGCGGTCACGAAGTAGATTTTGTTCTTGCACATCGCGGGAGACCGCATATGGCTATTGAATGCAAGTGGTCTGCTGATGATTTTGATAAAAGGAATATTCAGGCATTTCGCCTTCAATATTCTGAAGGTGGCAACTTTGTAGTGGCCCAAGACATTAATCGGCCATTCAGACGATCCTATAACAACATTCTTGTTGATTTTGTAAACCTGGAAACCCTTATCGATATTGTTTGGAAAACAAAAAGAGGTATCTAAGATTGTAACCGTTCACAGGTTCAGAGTTCAGAGTTAGTGAAGGTTAACAAAAGAAAAGCAACCCTGAACCCCGCCTGCCATCCGTCGGGCAGGGGTGAACTCTGAACCTGTGAACGCCTACTTAAAAAGAAAGGCAGGAGGCCAAGTCTGGACAAATTATCATCGAGCTTTGATATATTAAAAAGGAGGTTTCCAGATTATGAAGACCGTCCACAGCAGCAGGAAATGGCAGGTGAGATCTCACGCTGCCTCAATAGTAAAAAGAATCTCCTTATAGAGGCAGGCACAGGGGTTGGTAAGTCATTTGCATACCTCATACCGGCGATACTTTCAGGCGAGAAGACCATTATATCCACTGCCTCTCTGGCACTTCAGGATCAACTGGTAAGCAAGGATCTTGTTTTTCTTCAAAAGGAACTGGTCCAACAATTTTCATTTGGAATCCTCAAGGGAAAAAACAACTATCTTTGTCTGAAAAGGGAAAGGGAGTTTACAGATATTAGTCAACCCTATGTAAGATTTCGCAAATGGTTGTCAGAAACCAGGACGGGTGAAAAAGATGAGCTTCTATTCATCCCTGAATTTTGGTCAAAGGTCAGCGGTGATTCACAGGACTGTAACGGCAGAATGTGCCCCTTTTATAATGACTGTTTTTATTACCGACATTATAGACATCTCTTTAAAAAGGATATCCTGGTAGTCAACCACCACCTCCTTATCTATGACCTCCTTTCAGATTTTAATATCCTGCCCTTTCATAAACAATTAATAATCGACGAAGCATCTGAGATCGAAAATGTTATCTCACATGTTCTGGGCAGTACCTTAAGCTATCCAAGGGTGGCATGGCTCCTCTATAGATTAAAAGGATTAAAAATATTAGTTGATCCCCTATTTCCTAAAGTAGAATCATTTTTTAAAGGAATGGATATGCCATCTCAGGCAGTTTTTCCAATCCCCGCTCCCATCATAGAAGAACTACAAGGTTTAAAAAAGACTCTAACCCTGAATAGGGTAGTTTCAACACTGGAAAGACAGAAGAACTCAGTTTCTGATGATGAGCTTTTGGACAGGATGGAGACGACCATAGGTTATGTAAAGTCACTTGCAGCAGATATAGATGATTTTATAAAGCAAAATGATTCGGACAGGGTTTACTATATGGCAGGGAACAATGGTGCTCTGGAGTTGAAGAGCAGTCTTGTAGAAGTAAAAGACTCTTTTAAGGAGCTGATAAGCAAATATAAAAGCGTGATCATGACATCAGCTACTCTGGCATCAGGAGGAAACTTTGACTTTTTAAAGAATAGGCTCGGCATTGAAAACTTTGAAGAAAGGATAATTGGCTCCCCCTTTGATTATAGAAAACAGGCCCTCCTCTATATTGATAAAGACCTGCCGCTGCCTGACAAAGCAAACAATGAAATATTTCAGCAAGAGAGCCTTAAGGTAATAGAAAAACTCATCAATGCATCCAGTGGCAGGGCATTAGTGCTATTTACCTCTTACAAACATCTCTATTTTGTGTCAGATAATATCAAGATACACTACCCTTTCAAATCCCAGGGTGACATGCCTCCTGCAAGACTCATCCAGTGGTTTAAAGATACTTCTCATTCTGTGCTTCTGGCAACTGCTACTTTCTGGCAGGGGATTGACATAAAAGGGGAAAAGCTAAGCCTGGTTGTTATTGCAAAGCTCCCTTTTACATCCCCCGGCGATCCGGTATACCAGGAAAGATGCAGGAGACTGAAAGACAGATGGTTTGGTGAGCTTGCCCTCCCATCTGCCATCTTGCTATTAAGACAGGGGTTTGGAAGGCTTATTAGAGGGAGTAACGAATATGGTGCGGTTGCCATACTTGATACACGACTTGTTACACGTTCTTATGGCAGGACCATCGTCTCCTCACTGCCTGAGATAAATATTGTCCATAATGTTGAAGATGTGAAAAGTTTTTTTAACTCCATCCCCTCGACAGCTCATAAGAAAAAAGTAGATATTAGTAAAGTCCCTCGCATTAAAGGAGTAGTCTCTGGAGATGCCAAAGGTGTTGATCGGGTAGTAGCCCTCGGCAAATCAAATGACCCAACTATGATCCCTGAAATAATAGAGTTTACCAGGAGTTCAAATGGCAACAAACGTAGATTAGCTGCCTCTGCCTTAGGAAAACTTTCGAGATTTAAGCCTGAAATCTATAAAGCTATTGAGTCATTGGAAAGGTTACTGGAAGATGAGAAACCCCAGGTTAGGCAATACGCTTTAAAGGCCCTGAGGAAAATAGGCATAGTGAATAAAGAAATAATTGAGCTTATTATAAATAAACCATATGAAAAGGACTACAATATTTCCATAGCAAAAAGGTCACTCAGAAAGACAAAGAAACTGGAAAAAATAGATTCATAAGCAGGAAAGCAATTGGATAACTTTCCACATGCATTTCAAAATATTTAATATGGAAAAACAATTGTTATCCCTTACAAGCATTCAGTAGGCAGTCAGCCACTTGAGAACCATCAGCTTTAATCTGAATGCTGACCGCTGATCGCTTGATATCCTTTATTATTCGCTTTTCAATGGACTAGAAAGACTCTGCTTTTTATTACAAACGCTTGGCTTTGGCTTTCTAACTTCCTTTCTAACTTCCTTGACAAAATCAAAGCGTTTTTATAAGATCTTTACTGGTGAACGGTACAGCTTCAAGATTAAGTATCGGTTCCAGGTCCTTGTTCCGAAGCGTCAAATCTTGCCTTGTGCAGTAATGCGGATTATCCGTAGCGCTCTGACCTGCTTAAGCGTGCCGTTCACTACCTCCTCTATCCCCTCAAAATACCAAAGAACCAAGAACTCCATAGAGCAGAAGCATTTATTGACAACGGCGTCAGAGATTAGTTGTTAATTTAGGACTGATCAATATGCATTCTTAATCAAAACCTTGAAGTTCAGAATCTTTTTGTCTATAATTAATTGCAATCTATCTTTTTTTACAGATTAACCTAATAAAAGGAGAAACCGATGGACGATAATTTAGATAATGAAACGAAAGACCTCGAGGAACAAATCGCTGATAACATGAGATACAATCTTGAGGATGAAAATATCCCACGCCATAGAGCATTCCTTGATTTTAAATCTCAAAGAAAAATCCTGATTCTTGGAGGAGTCGGTATTTTTCTTTTGATTGTCCTTATCGCTATATTTTCCAGAGGCGGCGATAAGCTCTCCAAAAAGGATCTAACCTCCTTCAAAGTAAGACTTGACCTGCTTGAGAAGAGGCTAACACGCCTTGAGGGAGTGGAACTTAGAGTAGCCTCTCTTGAGAAGAAGGAAAAGAAGCTAGAACAATCTATGGCAGAAGTAGGTAGATCTAAAATTCTTTTAGCACAACGATATAATAAACTGATCCAAAGACTTGACAGACTCCAAAAAGGAACAACCCTAGCTCCTGCGAAGACCAAAGGCTCAATAGCTACCCAAAGGAAACCACCTCCTTTAAGGAAAAAACACTACCATGAGGTCCGTTCTGGGGAAACTCTCTACCGGATCGCCCAAAAGTACCGAATCTCTGTGGATGAACTATGTCGCCTCAACAATATAACCAAAAACCAGGTCATACAACCAGGCCAGAAACTTCTGATTGCTCCAGAAAGCAATTAATAAGCACCTGGTTTCTAAATTTGAAGAAAGTGGATGTATGCCATTAGACCGAGATCGCTGATAACGAATTATCATCATGATCGTCGGCTATAGGTGTCACATAAAAAAACACCTGATGATGATCCAAGCAAGAAAGATCTTGGGATAATAGTTGAAGAGGTCACAGTCTTAGAAAGCAAAGTTTCAAAAATAGTCAACGCCCCCGCCCTTCCGGGCGGGGCATTAAAGGGCGGCGGTAAATATCGAAAATAAAGAATAAGAAATGGCTGTCCTCGAAGAAGTATCAATAGAATGAAAATAATGGAATTAAATCTTTACTATTAAAAAAATGGTAATGGAAACTATTGAGAATAGATTGTCATTCTAAGAAATTTGATTTCATTTACATAAATACACTCCATCCTGCCGCCCAATTCAATTGCAAACTTCAGGGGCTTATAAATTCATTGGGGAATATATTTTAAAAGCCCTTGTTCGCCAGAATTTTAATGCCTGCTTCCCTAGACTTATAATAGGCTGAGGGGCCTTTCTCAAGGCTGTTCGGGTCAACACCAGGGGCATTGGTTCTTACCTCGATGAGCTCAATGCCCCTTTGTTTTATCACATCGCATTGCCTTTGATAGGCCTCCTGTCGTGAGATGTTGACTGCAAGACGGTGTATATGCCAAGGCGTCATTTTTTTCTTTAAAAAGCTGTTCGAAGGACCCTCCAAGTTATCCGAAGCTATAAAGTGAACAATGATCTTTTCCGGTTGAATCAGATCGGCTAAAGCCTGAACAGGGGCCTTGTTCACCATACCTCCATCAACATATAGTGAACCATCAATCTCCACCGGTTTGAAGAGTATGGGCACAGCCCCTGAGGCCTGGATTCCTTTGGTTAAACTTCCTCGGGTGAAAAGCTCTTCTCTCTGGAGGGTGAGATTCGTGGCTGTGATAACCAGAGGCACAGGGCAGTCTTCTATCTGTTTGATGGGAATATGCTCCAGAAGGCGGGCAAATCCTTTTCCCCTGAGGTATCCGGAATATCCTCTGAATAGTTTCAGTGCCCTTTTCAGTATAAAGGGCATGGGATCAGGATCCCAGAAATCTGATTTTTTCAGCCTAAGTAAAATTTCCCTTATAGTATGGTCGCTCATATCTGAGGCAGCCATAGCAGCAATAATGGTCCCTGAACTGGCTCCGGCATAACCGGAGGATCTGATGTTAAGATCCCGAAGCGCAGCGAGAAATCCAGCATGGGCAAAAAAACCGAAAAACCCTGATGAAAAGACCACTCCTATCCTGGAAGCACAATTTTGACGCACTATTACCACCTTTCTACCACATCAATTGGTGACGATAATAGTATCAAACCTTTACTATTTAGGAAATGTTAATGGAAAAGATTGAGAATAGATAGTGACTGTGAAAGATTTTACTCCTATTTCAAATCCCCTAAAAGATTTCCACACCTTCTATGCTGCCCTTTCCAAATTCTGACATTATCTCTGCTGCAATGGTCAGGCCTTCCTTGAGATAACTCTTGTTGATACCTGGAACTGCATAGGCATAAAAGAGAACATTTCGGGTATCTTCCCTTACCCTTGTTTTTTCATCAGCTCCCTGGCAAAGAACGCAGACAATTTCTTTTTCATCCCTTAACACAATCTCTCCTTCTTTAGTCCGCAGAGCCCGCTCGCCCATACCCTTGCATATTTCTCCTTTCTCTGCCAAGTCCAGTGTCAATCTTCCATCAAAACGGTTACAGTCAGTAACGGCAACCAGTATACCTGCGCACATCTC
>JAUWZC010000300.1 GCA_030615565.1 Desulfobacteraceae bacterium
CTGGCAATTTCAGGTAATTCCACATAACAAGTAGTGGTTATCTCCCCTGCGATAACTGCCATACCTGTAGTAACCAGGGTCTCGCAGGCTACCCTTCCATTTTTGTCGTGGGTTATAATCTCATCAAGTATAGCGTCGGAGATTTGATCAGCTATTTTATCTGGATGTCCCTCAGTTACAGACTCGGATGTGAATAAGAAATTGGTATTCATTTTATTTCCTCTCTTAATTACATATTAGTGTTAAGCCGGCAAATCAGTTTTCAATTATACACTAAAAATTAGACAAAACTTAATTGATAAAAGGTCTGCCGGTGGGGGACCTATAACCTTTGTTAGCGGTTATTTTGTTCAGGTGGAGAAAAAATACCACCAGATATTATGAGTTTGAATGCATCTTCAACAGTCATATTAAGGATTATCAGTTCATCTTCTGGTATAAGTATATAAAATCCACTCGTAGGATTAGGCGTTGTGGGGACAAAGACATTCATCATATTTTTGTTGGTTTTACTCTGCACCTCCCCCTTGCTTTCTCCTGTGATAAAGCCAATAACATAGGTCCCGCGCCTGGGATATTCTAACAATGCCACCCTTTTAAAGGCCTGGTTTTTCTGTATAAAAAAGGACTCTAAAAGCTGTTTAACTCCTGTATAGATGATTCTTACCAAGGGGATTCTGTCTACTATATTTTCCCAAAAATGTACTACCCTTCTGCCAGCCAGGTTTCTGAATAAAAGACCGACAGCAAAGATAATAATAATTACCAAAATAAGACCAAGCCCAGGTATATGAAAGGGTAGGTAGGTTTCTGGCAGGTATTTAGCAGGGATAAACTTAAGTACTACATCCATGGCTCTGATTAAAAGCCAGATAACGTACACTGTTACAAAGACTGGTAGAATTACCAGCAGACCTGTAAGGAAATAATTCTTTAGACTTGTTCTTAGGCGTTTCAATTTGTCCTCACTATAATATTATCTATCAGCCTGGTCTTTCCCACCCTTACGGCCAATGCCAAAAGGGAAGGCCTATCTATATTTTCCATGTCTGTAAGTTTTTCTGTGTCGCAGATGGTTATATAGTCAATCTCTGTAAATGGGTGACTGAGGATCAATTCTCTTACTGCATTTTTGATCTTGGCAGAGTCTCTTTCCCCTTCTGCTACCATTTTCTTGGCGAAATCTAAGCCCTTTTTCAGGCTTAATGCTGATAATCTTTCCTCTGGGCTCAGATAATTATTCCTGCTACTCATGGCAAGGCCGTCTTTTTCCCTTACTGTCGGGACCCCAATAATATCAATGTCCATGTTTAAATCCCTGACCATCTGCTTAATTACAACGAGCTGTTGATAATCCTTCTCCCCAAAGATGGCCAGGTGAGGCTTAGTTATATTAAAGAGCTTTGCAACCACAACGGTTACTCCGGCAAAGTGTCTGGGTCTGGATTTTCCACAAAGATACTGAGTGATATTGTCTACTGTAACGGTGCTTTGAAAACCATCAGGATACATTTTTTCTACGGTTGGCATGAATACTGCGTCTACCCCGGCAGAGCGGGCCTTATCGAGGTCCCCCTCTGTATCTTGAGGATATCTTTGATAGTCCTCATGAGGGCCAAACTGGGTTGGGTTGACAAAGATAGTCATTATCAATCTGTCCCCCTTTTCTCTACCAACACTTAAGAGTTCCACATGTCCCTGATGGAGAAATCCCATAGTTGGGACACAGGAGATGATGTTTCCACCCCTTCTCCATTTATCAGATACTTCCTGCATCAATTCTATCTTTTTGATTATTTCCATTATTCTTTAACTTTACCTCACTTAACGCCTTGATCCAAGTGGAACGTAATACTTTGTTCCCTTTTCCATCTTTTCTATTTCTACAATTAGGTTATCGAAATCAGATGGTACATTAACAAAATCTATTTCTGAGGCATCAATTACTAAAAGTGGGGTCTCAGTGTAATGAAAAAAAAATTCATTGAAGGCCTGATTTATTTGATCCAGATATTTGAGATTTATTGATTTTTCGTAATCCCGATCTCTCTTTTTAATTCTCTCTTTCAAGATATCAGTTCTTGCCTGCAAAAAAATAACCAGATTCGGTTTTAATGTTCTAACCTTCAATAGGTGAAATATCTGCTCATACAGGCTGAATTCTCTGTCATCCAGGTTAAGCCTTGCAAAGATTCTATCTTTATCGAAAAGAAAGTCTGATATAATAACTCTTTTGAAGATATCAATTTGGTTTATCTCCTCCTGTTTTTGAAAGCGCCTCAGTATGAAGAAGAGTTGTGTCTGAAATGCAAATTTTATTGGGTCTTTATAGAAGTTTGCAAGAAAAGGATTTCCTTCAGTCTCTTCTAAGATGGTTTTACCATTTATCTTTTCAGCCAACAGCATAGCAAGGCTG
>JAUWZC010000285.1 GCA_030615565.1 Desulfobacteraceae bacterium
CGGGGCCACGGCCACAGGGCAACCCCTGAGCTCTGGCTGGGAGACACGTTCCACAGCGATAGGAAAAGCAGGTATATGAAGGTGGATGATGTGACGGTACATGGCTCAAAATTCTGCAATGGAAGTAAGCAGTAGGCAGTAGGCACCACCCTTCTTAATTTAAGTGCTTAAAGTGAGCTAAAGTGAACTAAAGTGCCTAAAGTTTATGGTATAAGATAAGTCATTAAATATTTTTTCATTCTTAACTTTGATGCATTCGTAAAAAATTATGACCCGGCGTCATTGCGAGGGCTTTAGCCCGAAGCAATCTAATAAATACAATAAGTTATGCAATAGGAGATTGCTTCGCTCCGCTCCGCTCGCAATGACATGCTTTTTGACTTTTTACGAGATTATCAACTTTAGCTCACTTTTAGGCATTTTAGGCACTTTAGTTCACTTATAATGCCTTATAACCCCTACAACCCTTCCCTCAATCCGGAGATCTCCCTCTTTGACGATGATGGATTCCATACCCGTATGGGCGGGGCGGAGTTCCACATAATTTTCCTGCTTGTAATATTTCTTAACGGTTGCCTCATTGTTGATCAGGGCCACCACGGTCTGGCCATTGTCGGCCGTGGGCTGCTTTCTGACCACGATGAAATCTCCGTCCAGTATCCCATCCTCTTTCATGGAATTCCCTTTTACCTGGAGGACAAAGTGGTCCCCCTGCCCAAGCATGGATGGGGGGACTTCAATCGCATCCACCTTTTCCACTGCCTCGATAGGTTTTCCCGCAGCTACCTTTCCCAGCAGAGGAAACTCGAGCCGTCTGGTTTCCACAGGGCTGATCACCTCAATGGCTCTCTTTTGGTTCTTTTTGTTGGGAAGACGGATATAGCCTTTCCATTCCAGAGTCTTGAGATAGGTGGTGACCGTGTTGTAAGAGGTGAAGCCGAAATGTGAACATATATCTTTAAAGCTGGGAGATCGACCCCAGTCATTCATGTAACGGGAGACATATTCCAAAAATACCTTCTGCCTTTCTGTTAGTTTCATGATTTCCACCTTTTATAGCAAAACTTACAGTTCTATTGACATAGATACTGTAAACTTTACTGAAAGTCAAGCCAAAAATGATAAAATTTCTAAAAGTCTGATAAAAAATTCGTTTTTTAAGGAGAGGCGTATAAAGCTTTAACGGAAACTCTGAATCTCTGTGAGCTCTGCCTGCCCCGTAAGGAGGAATGACTGTACTGCAGTGAGAGACTAAAGATAGGGATGGTTGCTCACTGTTCAAAATCCCCATCTATTGCCTGATTGCAAGACTTACATTTGTTCCCTTTCAGGTTATATTTTATTATCTGGTAATTTCGGCGTTCAATGAGTAGTTTTCCGCACCGGGGGCAATATGTATTTTCTGCTGAATGGCCAGGGACATTTCCTAGATAAACATACCTCAATCCTTTATTCATGCCTATTTGCCTTACCTTTTCCAATTTAGATATAGGAGTGTAGGTAAGATGAGATAATTTAAAGTGAGGTATAAACCTGGTGATGTGCCAGGGTGTCTCAGACCCCAGTTGATTTATAATCCACTGTGCCATATCATTTAATTCCTCTTCATTATCATTTAATCCTGGTGTAATGTTTGTTATGATCTCAATATGCATCTCCCATTTATATTTGGCCATTTTTATGATTTTTAAGATCTCTTCAAAATCAGAAATATTTGCTATCCTTTTGTAGGTATTGGGAGAGAATCCCTTTAAGTCTACCCTGTAGGCATCTAAATAGGGGCCAAGAAGATTCATGGCATCTGGAGTAATATAGCCATTGGTTACATAATTTGTGAGCAGGCCTTGCTTTTTGGCTATTTTTGCAATATCCAGGGTATATTCTAACCATAATGTCGGCTCATTATATGTCCAGGAAATGCCTTTACAGTTATCTTTTATTGCGAGCTGAACCGCCTTTTCAGGGGAGATGTATTTGGTGAATGCGATTTCTTTATCAATATCTGCATGGGAAATTTCCCAGTTCTGGCATCCAGGACACAGGAAGTTGCATCCCAGAGAGCCCAGGGAAAGCCATTTGCTTCCAGGATAAAAATGGAAGAGAGGTTTTATTTCTATTGGAGATACCCTTATTGATGAAACCTTTCCATAAGTCAAAGAATAGAGCTCTCCTTTCATATTTTTTCGAGTTTTACAGAACCCCTTTTTTCCTGGAGCTATCTTACACCGACGCTGGCATACTTGACACTGAGTGACCTTATCTTTTATTGGCTTAAAAAGTAAAGCTTTCTGCATTGTTAGAATATATTATTAAAGTTAATAATTACATCTTATTATTGTTTCATATCTGCAGAATATTTTTTGCTATTGAATAAGGATACCTTATGGATGATTTACAGTTTCGTCAACTCCTTGATTATTTTAACTACTCTTGGAAGGGCTATAGGAGGGTAAGAAATGGGGCTAAAAAGAGGATTAGCAGGCATATGCAGCAGCTGAAATGTAGGAATATAGATGAATATTTTCACTCTTTAGACAGAGATGGGGAGGTCAGACAGCAGTGTGAATGCTTAATGACTGTTTCTGTAAGCCGCTTTTTTCGTGACCACCTTCTTTGGAAAATA
>JAUWZC010000026.1 GCA_030615565.1 Desulfobacteraceae bacterium
ATTTTTGGGTAACATTAAAAACTTCTTCCTCGACAATCTGGTTTATACTGTATTGATAAAGATTCGCTTTTTCTGGGAAAGAGTATAAGGAAACTATGCTTGTGTGTCAATGAAGAATCTAAGGCATGTTGTGATCCAGACATACTTGGTAATATGCTTTACCTGATACTTATTTAATTATGCTGACCCCATTCATGACCCCATTCACTGACTACTGGGCTATTATTAGCACCTCATAAAGCTTTTTCACATTATTGTTCTTCAGGCTATATTTATATGCCTTTTTCTTTACCTTGATATCTGATTTAAATTGGCCGAGGAGTTCTTTGATTCTCTTTATTGTAGGAGTACCCGGACTCCCGTACGATATGACAATGATAGAATCTTTGAATTTCCTGAAAACAGTATCAAAGCTATCCTCAATGGAATTATTATCCCATTCTGTCTTCTTCTTTTTCGGCCTTCGATTTATTGTTTCCCAGTCAATCTTCTTTTCCCAATCATGATAATCAACTAATCCTTCAAGGAAGTGATACAGCCCGAAATAGTCTTTTCCAGAGATTTTATCCGATTTCACATACGGTGGATCTAAATAAACAAGGTCAAAACCATTTTCTTTCATTTTCATGATATCTTTGCAGGTTGCTTTGTTTCTGCAACCATTACTGAAAACCTTTCCCGTTATTTCATTATTAAAACGGAGAAATAACTCTTCAAACCCCCTGTCCCAAGTCCCCTTGTTATTGAAAGTCCTTTTAACTTTAGAGGTTCTCAGGTATAGATTTCTCCTGTGAAAAAGATTAAACGGACGCTTACATAAACAAGCCTGGAACAGAAAATGATACGCGAGGGCTTGCTTTGTTCTAAGTAATCTTCCGCTGTATTTCTCTGAAAGTTTTTGTATATTGAAAACGACTGTATCTAGCCACGCATTCTCATGATCAAGATAATAGATGTCTTGGAAGGTATCCTGGATAAATGAGGGATATTCAAAACCGTTTACCTTTAGGAGAAACTCGAGGTCAGAAGCGTCCAATGTCACGTTGCTATTCCTTATTAGTGCAACACCGGTCTGATAGTTCGATTTGAGCACATCATTAAAAGTGACTTCCTTGCCCATTAGCTTAAAGAGATAACTAACACTCCCAGTGCCACCAAAGCCATCGAGAACTGTTTGAAATTTCAAACCCTTGAGGTTCTGATATATCCAGGGTAGAATTCTCCTTTTGCTCCCTTGATACCTCGTTGATGGTATATATGTTAGGAGGTTTTCTGCTCGGAATTGCGTGGAATAAATGTTCTTATTTTCAGTAATATTGCCACCTCTCATTATTCTGTGATTCCTAGCGCTTCTTTAACCCTTTCCTGATAGTATTCTTCCATTCCCCTTCCCAGAATCTTTTTCCTTTCGCCTTTCTTTAAATCTTTGAACTCTTCAGCAAAACCTAGAGATAATAGGATGTGGATATATGTCTGTATACCGTTATAAACATCGATCCACCTTTTCAGTTCCCCGAGATCATATCTAGGAGAAACTCTGTCCGGTCTGGTCTGAAAATGCTCTGCACTGCTGTGGATTGATTTTGATAGCTTCTTATATGCTTTAACTATTTTTGCATCTTCCGAAAATAGTTTCATATGGGTTTCGCACGCTTTCTCAAACTCTTTTATTTCTTTCAGTTTTGTGAAGTACACGTATCTCCGGCCCCAAACGTCGGGCATTCGCTCTTCTCTGTACCATTCATCCCCATCAAGCCACCACTTGAATTCAACTTCGTGCCTCGAAAAATATACTAGGCGAAGGACTGTTTCAAGTTCAGACCTGAGCGACATATTTGCGTATTTGTAAAGACCATAGCTCGCGAAATGTATCGAGATATAAGCATCCATAAAGATTTCGGGGATTAACGTTTTAGCTGCGTCAATGTTTTGGAGCTTATTAGACCAAATATCAAAAAGATTGAGCTTTTGTATCATTTTTTCGATGTCGTCTTTATGCTCAGCTAAAGTCTTCTCCCAATTCTTCCTACGCCAAATGTTTTGGCTTTCATGGAGCCTTTTTGTTTCGGACGGAAGATTACTTACTCGAAATCTTGGCATACATTCACACCTTTTTTAATATTACAGCAAGGGAATAAATCGACCCTGACCCGTTCGGTAGATTCTTAGTATGAATTTCCATTGTTCTAATGTTTTCACACGAATATTTATTGATAAACTGTTCAAAAACATTTTTCAGACACTTGGTTTTGTCATCTCTTTGTGAAACAGTTGTTAGTATTCCATCAATTTGCAATCCTGGCCAATCTTTTATATTAATACCATCCGAATTAGATTTAATTTTTGTCATAGATACATTTGCAGAATCCAGAATTGTGGTGTAAATGAGTGCCATGCCATTTACATTTAAGCCCACCTGAAGTTTTATCGTTTTTTCAACACTACAAATTTCCTTCTCTATTCTACCGTTCACTGTCTCTGGATTTTGTGAAGAGAAATCCAAGTTAATAATATCGAAGGGGAACTCTTTTCTAATCTCGTGTGTATCGGTTTCAACAGAATCTTCGTATGTCATGCCTGGGAATACTGTCGCCATTTTTCCTTCAGAGTCTAATCTGTATGCAGTTAACCTTGCTTTATGCCATCCGTAAATCAAATCTTTTTTTGTAATCTTATTTCGCACCAACTCTATCACTTCACGAAAATTCTTGTCATTTGTTAATGTCAATACCTTCATCTTTTTGTTTATCATCTGATGAGGACGGAACTTCTTTCCCGCTTCCCTTGCAATTGGAAGCCACATTTCATCAATCAGTTGATCCTTTATTGCCGCGATATCGCTCATAGGGCTCAATCCAAGAAGGTATACTCAAGGAGGTCATTTAGCTTTCTAATAATCCTCTCAGCTCCTCTCTCTTTCTTTAGAATGACAACAATACCCAAAGATAATTTTTTAATAACCTCATCACTTAACTTGCTTTTGAAAAGCGTGTGTGAAGTATTGAAGATAACGCTGCCATCCCTTTTCAATTTGCATATTGAATAAGAAGTTGATTTGGCGTCCCATTCGTCATACTCGACTTGATATTCCTTACCCTCCAGTTTGATAGCCTCCTTAAACTCGGGATGATCTTCATAGACAATTACCGACTTTTTCTTTGGCAACACCTTTATCGGAGCACTTTTCCTTGAGACCTCCCCTTTTTTGGCAATTACCTTAAATCCTGTATCTTCCTTTTCTTTTAGCACATCGACTATTTTTCGGGCCTTGGCATCAAGTTTAGTCTTCCTCGTCTTAGTGATAGGTGCTTCTGGGAATCTAAGCCTTTCTTTTGAAAAGCGGATTACATTGGCTTCCTTCAGCCCAGCTATTAGCCTTTTATCATCTTTAAGGCCCCCCAGGGCATCATAGACCTTTCTATCTTCTTCCAAAAGGGCGTATAATCTATCATTCCATTTTCTCAACACACCTTGGAAGAACTTGTACATTTCTGCAACTTCCTGGGTGTAATTGAAGTTATCACGATTAACCATTAGGGCATTATCTAATCCAGAAATGATGTGAATCTCCCCACACAACATATTTAATTTACCGAGAGTCTTCCCTAATTTTGTTACGTCGAAATCTCGCGGGAATCCGATTGCTACGTCCTTTAACCTTACCTGGAAACCCCTTGCCTCTTCAGGTTTGATGGGTCTAAAAGGGGTCATGATTGCATATTTGATGGAAATATTTCCGAATTGCTTGTCCCCTTTCTCTAGTATCTGAACACCTTCTGGGACATTCCTATAAATCTCTTCACCATCAAGCCACAAGTTCATAGGAACGAGTTTTGGGTCACTAAAAAAATCTCCCAGATCTTGCCTTGCAGGTGGGTACTGAATAGGTGCATACTGAGCCAACGTCCATTTGAACTTCTCTAATCCACCAAAATGATCAATTTTGGATTTTCCAGATACATGTGTTCTTCTCAATTCTTCTGCGATTTGCGGTTTAATATCTTCTAATGAGATAATGTTTTCTCCTTCGTCTATTGGTAAATCGCTTTCATATATTTCATACTTGACTTTTTCTTTACTAACGTCCCAAGCTCCTTCCCTGAAAAAATTTTCCGCCTTTATGGTTGCCTCAATTGCATTATTATTACCTCTCTTCTTGGTAATAACTCTCATAGTCTTACAATAGGGCAGGGGAGCCAAAAAGCCGATGCCAAATGTCCCTATTCTTATCCTTCCTAATTCATCTGGCTTATCTGTTGGTTTCTTGAAAAAACCTATCGTCAAGTATTCATCCTTCAACTCGTTGTAGCCCATCCCCCTACCATTGTCCCTTACAATGATTTTCCTATTCTTCAGGTCTAACCTTATCTTAATTTCAGTCGCACCAGCGTCGTAAGAATTCGAAATAAGCTCCTTGACTGCTAAAGCGAAATTTCTATAGAGGCCTAAACTCAAATGCTTAACTACCTCTTTATTCACTCTTATGGGCAGTGTCCCCTTTTTGTGAGATGGCTTTTTCATTTTATACCTCTATGATTTCTATGAATTACTTATTTGTTATATTAGTATGGTTTCAGGAAACGTCATGTTCTATTACTATGCTTTTCAGTCACCCAATAAAACTGTACCTCAGTTCATGATATTTCTTCGCTTCGCTGTGGAAGTCAAGCAACTCATAAAGGGGGACATTCGTTCAGAAATTGCTTGACATTCAACTCTCCATTATGAGGATTTTTGCACCATGCCGCGGTTAACAAAATTTGATACCCTCCCGCTCGCCAAGGCCTTACAATGTGGATTTTCCTTACCCTGGGGAAGTTTTCCCTTGATAGAGGGCCTTTTAATGGATGACCCCATTTTCATTCTATTAAAACACGGTCTATTCCAATTTGGTGCATGGTCACACGAACGTTAGCCTGAGCATTATATTCTTTTTTTAACTTTTGTGAACCGGGTTTACTAACTACGATCATAGGGATATTAAGTTTCTCACGCTCGAAAAACATTTCATAATCATCTTTTGCAGCATAAATGCCAGCATCTTCCGCCTCCACGAGAATTGGAACACGGAGAAAAGATTTTACACCCAAGACATGTAGGTCTAATTCTACCCATGCTATCGCATCAGGCCGGCCCAACGCGCTACCGAATCCTTTTCGAATAGCTTTAATGCGGCCAACTTTGTTGTTTAAATTCCTTAAGAATAAATCACCGTTTAGTTCATCTTCCAGGGATTGTACAATCCGGCTAACTTTTTCGCTTTCAGTTAGGTTTCTCATTATTCACTCCTTTAGGTGGTCACTTCAAGATGAACAAGGTTTTTCTCCATTAAGCGGGCTAAGAGTTCAATATAATTTTCCCTGGAAATATGTGATTTCAAATCTATCACATCCAGACGGTCTTGCCCTGTAGCAATAAGCTGAAGAACCACTTCAAGAACAGCTTTTTCATCGTCGGGTAGTCCTTCTTTGAGCCTCTGGCGAATTCGCTGGCTTATTTCTAAAATTCGGTTATGCAATATTAGCAGATTACCCAAGGACTTCAGATCCAGGTCAACTGCTTCAAGGGACCCAAGTTCATCTTTTATATTATGCCTTATAGCTAAATTTTTCCAATTGGAATGCATCCTACTTAGCTGATCACTCACTGCACTAAAGTTTGTTAGCCATGATTCCAAACCGTTTACAGATTGACGCAATCCGGTCACGTAGCTAGCCAAATCATCAATCTGACCTGGATTTGGTAAGATAGGTCTGTCATTCCATAGAACTTGTACGGCCTTTATGGTTGGCTGATCAGGAGAAAAACCAGCGTCATTTAACTCTTGTGTCTCTTTGATCTTCTGACGGGATTGAATAATTTCATTAATATCATTCATAAGCTCTTGAATCTTCTGCTTATCGCATGTATCCCAGCGCTCAATATGCCCACTGACAATATTCCGTTCACCCGAATCCAGAGAATCTAGAGACAGTTTCAATGTGGAAAGTAATTGAACAATAATCTCCCATTCATCAGAAGCGCTTTCTTTCCAAGCTGCGTAACCAATGGTTTCTTGCTCGGTGTTAATGTTATTCAAGTTATCGCGTTTACCATCCATCCATTTATTACTAATTAATTGTAATATATCATCCTGATATTGGATAGTGTTGGCAACTGTTGCAAGAAAGTCATCTAGAATAGATGCTTTTATCATCTCATCGCGCATATTCTCAAGCCATGACGAAAAGTTCGTTACGTCTTTTTCAATTTGTGCAAGCCTCTTGATCTGATAGTCTAACCATTTTGATAATTGTTTCCTAATTATATCTTCCTTTATTTCGATTTGTTCTATTTCATCAAGCAGCTGGCTGA
Source organism: Desulfobacteraceae bacterium (assembly GCA_030615565.1). Classification (GTDB taxonomy): domain Bacteria; phylum Desulfobacterota; class DSM-4660; order Desulfatiglandales; family B25-G16; genus B33-G16. The sequence goes on from JAUWZC010000026.1 coordinate 6,355, forward strand.
GGTCGTTCAAATCTTCGTCATCAGCATTACTTAAGAAAAGTTCGAAGGAAGTTTTTGTCCCAACATCCCATCTGTCCAACCACGTATCGACCCGGTGTTCTAATTCAGCTCGCAAAGGAGATAAAACCACTTTGCGTAATTCCTGAAGAAACTTTTGTGTTTCATCCACTACCGCTTCAATGCTCCGCCACTCATCCTGATTTGACAACCCTGTGGACAACTTCAGCCATATTTGGGCTAGTTCTACAGCAAAGAGCTGTTTTATAAGAGAAAGTCTTTTTTGGTCTTCTTGAAATTCAAGTAAGGTTCCCTCGATTTCACTGACAAGATCCTCAGCTGCTTTTGACTCGTTTAACAGTTCATCAAGTTTTTCTTCTGAAATTCCCATCTTTACGCCCCTAAATTTGAGATAATATTTTCAACCCGTTGCTTTATGTTTTGCAATGAGCTGATCAATTCGTCAGCCTTACCCGCCTCTTTTTTGATTTCCTCCAATTTATCGTTTGTTGACTCAAGAGCTTCGTTATACTCAGAGAGGTCTATTTGGGGTAATGGGTCAGAAAGCAAATTTGCCTTGTCCAACTTACGAAGTATTAACCCAACAGCATCTTCGATCTCTTTCTTGAAATCTTGGGTCACCTTTTCTTTAGGACCGATCTGCTCACTTTTTAGAGTCGGATTCATTTCATATAATGTCTCAAGTTGATTCTCCATTTCGTTTAGATCCTCAGCCCAGTTAAGCATTTCTTGAAAACGATCCCGCCAGCCTTCAAGGCCATTGTCCCCGCTCCATCGCTGCCGTTGAGTTTCCAGTTCTCTTAGCGCGGACTGGCTGAATCGATAAAGTATATAAAGAGTAGCCGGGGGAATTCCTTTGGTATTTGAGAGGATATGGAGGAGTGTTTCGGTTTCTTGGAGGGCTTTCTGCAGCTCTTTATCTGAGAGAATATTTTCTCCTAATGATTTATTGAAAGACCTGACCTCATTATGTAACGTATTTAATCTATCTTTTAATTGGCCTGCTTCCAGCGCCTGATTTACAATCTGATTAATTAGTGCCTCTTTGTTTTCACTCAAATAACTACTCAACGAAAGTCCTCTTATAAACATCTTTTGAACTTCGGTAATTCCGCCAAACAATCTAAGCAGAGAAGCGCGATCCGTTCCTTCCGAAGCCTCCAGTAAATCTTCTCCCAAATCCAGACCGAAACCGCTGGCGATGTTAATTAAGGAACTAAAATCGTTGTGTGCTTTAATAAAGGTGATTATATCTGCAAGGTTTAATGCAGGCCGAATATTCTCTTTTTTCGGCTTAACAGCTGCGTAATTGTCCAAGAATTGACCATAACCGTGTGGAGGCTTTGTTAATTCTTTGAGCATTTTTAGCTGACGCAGTCCATAGAGTATCTCCAAACTCTTTTCACGGGCTTGACGAACATCAAAGGCCAAGGCTACTTGTTCAACAGCTCGAGCATCTTTAACCTTAACAGCGGCATCTTCAATTCGCTTATAGGGAAAGTCCTCTCTTTCAGGGTCAAACAGTTTCTTAAGTTCAATCCTAAAATTCCGGCTTGCATCAAGGGCGATATCGACCAGGCGTTGTTGTAGGTAATTGCGATAGTATTCCAGCTTGCGCCGATTGGATTTACTGATGGAAGGCTCTTTCAGCATGATATCCAAGATCTCAAAAATATTATTTTGGTCCTCCTCGTTTACTTGCTTTGATAGCCAGTTGTGCCAGAAACTAACAAGAAAATCTTGCAACCTCCTCTCACCGATTTGATGCTGTTGCAATTTCTTTATCTCCGAAAGGATCCGGATGTCTGAATTAGCCCCAAAATCAAGCCTTAGCTCTTCGGTGTCTTCAGATAAAGAGATCAGCACATAAACCAGATCATGCATCATGTAAACGTCCCGTTGTTGGCGTCTAAAGTACTTCTCCTGAAGCCTTTTGGTAGTAGCTTGAGACGGCGCCAATATAAAGGTCACATCTAGGCTATCTATTCGCTTGATGGCGTTTAGAAACCAGCCGGATGTCGACACTGTAGCTTCTACATGTGCTCTTTGATCCTTGATGGAGCTTTTCGCATCCCCATGTAATGTCAATAGGGGGCGTGCCACCATTCTTGGAAAGAGACTCTCAACCGCTTTTGGGGACAATGATATATAAGTCTCTTTTTCGGCATCCATAACCTCACGAAATAGTCTGACCGATTCAAAAAAATTCTTAACTACTGCGTAAGAATCAGTTACTTGTACTCCTACAACCTGGCAAAGTTCAAAAACCCCTGTTAGGAAACTCATTGCACCTGCGCTTTCAAGCCGATCTCCCTCAAATTCGAGCATCATGTCCTGAAGCAATACCAAAAGGGGCACAATCCCTCCTTTTGCAGCCCATTCGTTTTTATCACGCCATCCGCCAAAGGCTAATAAGTCTTCCTCATTGGCCATGGAACGCAAAACTTTAGCTAAGTAGTACCGTATCAACTGCCAATCAATATCGGTTTTTTTCATCAACACAGAAATAGATTGGAAATCTTTCAACATGGCATCACAGAGGTCGTCAGCTCTTACAAGGTGTTGTCGCTGGCATACCAGAAAGCTATGTTGGGAAAGGCGATTTAGGAGATCATCTCCAGCCTGACCATCTCCTAAAATATTTTCTAAAAGAGTCGGTGATATTAACTTCATTAGATAGGTGATCACTCGATTTTGCTCTGCATCAACAAAAACATCGCTAAGAGCATTGGCATCTACAATGGGTAGATTCTCTATTGTATTTGGCATCAAATTGTTAAAATTTTCCATTCGGTTAACTTGATAAAGATTTTCCCCCCATTCCTGTGCTAATTTCAATGCCCAACCGGGTCTTCCTCTACTAGCCCACCAAATGAAGTTTCTGCAATCTTCTATACGGCCCAACCGGCCGAGTTCGGCGGCATCAGGTATCGGCAACGATATTGTTCCTTCTCGCCTCGTATCTGCGTCGCTAACGCTTTCGTAAGCTGAAGTCAGGCCAAAAGATCCCACAAGGTAATAAGGAATGTTCCCTTGGTCGACGGCTTGGAATAATTCTCGCAGAGGTGCTCTATCATCGGAAGGAACCCTTTCCATCAGATAGACATACTTTTGCTCTATCTCATCTAAGAACAAAACAGCTTTTCCCGTTTGAATGATGTCTTGTATTCGTTTTGGCTGTAAATCGCTATCGCCAAACATTTCGCGAAAATAGCCCAAAAAGGATTCGTCGTATCTTAAGTCTGGAGCCAAGTGTATTTTTTCTGGGCGCGTATTATTTTCAAGATTCTCAGCAATTTCATTCAGTTGATGCTTCATAAAATCATCAATGGCATTTACAAGTTTGGCTGGGCCTAATACCTCCGGCAGGCAGTCCAGCAAGGTCTCAAGATTGACAAAAATGGCTGGAATACTTAAATCTTTCCAAGCGTAGTTGAATCCCCATGCCATTAGTTCACTTTTGCCCGAACCATAAGGGCCAATGATATTTAGAGACTTCGCCGCTTTTCCATCCCTAAAAGAAGAAAGAGTTCCTTGTAAACGTTCACGAGCCTTTTTATGCCATTCAGACAAATCTATCCATCTTATGTTTCTTGGTGTTGCAGCATACGATGTGATATTATCCATATCTCTATCCCTTCAGGCTTTTCTAACTTGTTTTCATGTCCGTTGAAGGTTCGAGGTTGAATGTTTTCCTTTGATATTTAACCCTTCAACTTTCAATCCGCAATAAAGGGGGACATTCGTTCAGAAATTGCTTGACATTCAACTCTCCATTATGAGGATTTTTGCACCATGCCGCGGTTAACAAAATTTGATGCCTGCCCGCCCCCCCCGCCTGCCTTCCGGCGGGCAAGGCTTGAGCGGCTTGCAATGCCGGGCAGGCCCCTGGTGCCCTCCACCATGTCATGGGCAGGGGAATAGAGAGAAAAAAGATCTTCTTAAATAAAAAGGGTTGAACGATGGAGATCACCTGCCTCTATGGAGCTGAAAGTCCTGAGATTGTCGAAGGGCGCCAGCGGAACAGAAGTCAGGTGCATTGACGTTAGGCAAATTCCCATTTCATCTGAATACTTAATTACTTATGCCCCATTTATTTCTTCTTTTCTTTTTTCAATTTTCGTTTTTCCTTTGGATTAAGCTGGGCCTTTTTCTGCTGTTCCCTTTTGCCTTTATCTTTTTTTCCTTTATCACCCATATCTGTTTCTCCTTGTTTAAAAATGACTTGCGCCGGACTGTGGCGGCGAAAACTCGCCTTCGGTCGTAGAGGTTAGCAGATGAGATAGTTTGGCGTCACCGCCAAATGCCTCCAACATGCCCGGAACTTCATGGAAGAACCCTTAAGCGGTTTCGTCAGCTGGATTCGAAACAGACTTGCACAGCTTGTTGGCAGTCCACCTTTAACCGCTTGTTTGCTGATATTCCAAGTATTATATCTCTCTGACCTCATGAATGAAATTTTGTAATTTGAATATCTTTTACTGTTCTGTAATGCTTATCATTCCCAGTAAGAATTGGCAAACCATATGCTACGGCTGTGGCACCAATTAATGCGTCAGCTAATTGCAAAGAATGGCCTAAGAAATGTTGTTCAACGTAGAACATAGCTTTAGAAGATATCTCTTCAGAAATATATAGTACTTTAGCATCCCAGGAATGGATAGATCTACGGAGACTATTTAATTCTTTCTTGTTTCTCATACCCTGAACTAGTTCCATATAGGTAACAACTGATATGAAAAAATTATTGGCCCTCTCAATAGCCTTATATGCTTTTTCATTTCCTTTCATGTACCAAATAAGGACATCTGTATCGATAATCATTTTAGGGCCTGCCTTTTCTCAAATTCCTTACATATTCATTGATATTCTGAATATCTTTATGGTCTTTCCAGATACCAAATAGTTCGTCTTCTTTGTTCTTTTTTTCTTCTTTGTGGTAGGGCACAAGTTTCGCACAAGGCTTACCTCTATATGTGATAACTACTTCTTCTCCTCTGTTTACGGTGTTCAATAATTCACGCGATTGAAATCTAAGGTCTTTAGCCGTTGCTTTCATGATAACCTCCTCGACACATGTTTATACTTTGAATTGTATCTTTCAGAATAAAGTATGTCAAGAATATTTTGTGGTAGGGCAAATAGATATTGGCAAGCTGTCTATAACTTCATACAGCGAATCTTAGATTATACTGCCTATATGCAATTTTAGTATCTACTCAGGTATCTTGCCACAAAGGCACCAAGACACCAAAAATATAGAATTATTCTTTATTATAGCCTTTTTAATGCGTGGAACATTGAAATTAATGAAAAAATTCCGTTATTCAATTTATATTTATCTCCTCTTTGGGTCTTTGTGCCTTAGTGGCTGAATAGTTACCAATTTTATTACTGAAAAACCAATTTCCTTTTACAATTATCCAATAAATAAAATATGCTGGCAATAAATCATGAGGCCGAAGGTATGCTATTATCTGAACAACTATCTTGGCACATCTCAGATTATTACAGATGATTATGGGACATTGTAACCTTCTTTATTATAATTGAAAGAAAACTATTATTTTATTTATAATTATTCCTCTAGCGTGAATTTATTAAATAATTTCCCTAAATTTCTGTAGCATATTGTCATTATAGATAAAATCTGTTAATTTTCAGCATCCACTGAATAAGTCCATATCAATTGTCTTGACATTGGTATGCTTATTAATTACATATATATGATATTAATTGATATATAATTATTAGTATACATACCCAACATTATAATTTTATAACAAAATCAACTATATAACGTACGATTTTCTGACCTTCTTAATAAAGTCACGGTAGAAAAGGACACCATGCCTAAAGCATCATCAAAGCATCCCATAAAAAGGGAGATATGGGGAGTAATTTTTTTACTTTTAACCCTTATCTTTGGAGGCAGTCTTTTATCCTACTATCCTCAAGATCCTCTTTTCTGGGAAAAGGCAGCCGGGGCTGGACTCCAGGCAAAAAACCTATTTGGCACTGTTGGTGCCCATCTGGGAGGTAGCCTCTTTCTGATCCTTGGCCTTTCATCATTCTGGCTTATAGCTATTCTCCTTTTTCTATCATTTTCCTTTTTTAGGGGAAGGTTCCCTTCCGGGGTAATCTGGATATCTATAAGTTTCGTTCTCCTGATTATCTCTTTCTCTGCTTTACTGTGCCTTTACCTGCCTGATGGAATACCTTATCGGGGTACAATGATTAGCGGAGGATTGGTTGGATTGCATACTGCTACTTTGGCTATTAAGATATTTAACTATTTCGGAGCATATGCACTATTTCTCACCATCTTTATTATCTCTTTTATGGTCATAACCCGATTTTCCTTTGGTAACCTTTTTAAAAGAATCTGCTTAGTATTTTCTAATATTGTCCTCTATACAAAAGAAAAATGGCTCAAATACATGGAACGAAGAAGAAGAGCAAAACAAAGAAAAAAAATAGTCAAAAAGGCTGATAAGACAACAGAGAGAAAGATGACTATTATAGAGACCCCTTCACAGAAACCAGCCAAACCATCACAAGAATTTTTTTCCTTTATGAGTGCAGACGGTGATTTCAAACTCCCGCCTTTAGATCTTTTGGATGAGATCCCGAAATCATTAGATAAGGAGATTGAAAAAGAAAGCCTGAAAATGAACGCCCTCCGGGTTGAAGGGAAGCTAAGAGACTTTCAAGTCGAGGGCGAGGTGGTTGAGATCATACCAGGTCCAGTAATAACAATGTATGAATTCAAGCCAGCACCAGGTGTCAAGATAAGCAAAGTGGCCTCTTTGGCAGACGATCTTGCACTCAACCTGAGGGCATTAAACATCAGGATCGTCGCTCCTATACCGGGAAAATCAGCTATAGGTATAGAGATACCGAACAATAGAAGAAGCCTTGTTACCTTAAAAGAAATCCTATCCAGCCAGATTTTTTTGGATTCTCCCTACAAACTCACGATTGCCTTAGGGATGGACATAATAGGTCAACCAGTAATCACAGATCTGACTAAAATGCCACATCTCTTGGTTGCCGGTGCCACAGGAACAGGGAAAAGCGTATCCATCAATGCCATGATAAACAGTATCCTGTTCAAGGCTTCTCCGGAAACGGTCCGCTTTGTTATGATTGATCCAAAAAGAATAGAGCTTGCACCCTATCAGGACATTCCCCATCTCTTACATCCAGTAGTAAACTCTCCAAAAGAGGCAACAAAGGCCCTCAGGTGGGCTGTTGATGAGATGGAGAGGCGATACACACTTCTCTCTGATAAAGGTGTAAGGAATATAGATGCCTATAACCGGAAGGTCAGAAAAGAGAAAGGGCTAATTGAGCCTGATATGAGCAAAAAGATAGATGAGCATCTTCCCTATATTATTATCATAATTGACGAGCTGGCAGATCTTATGATGGTCTCAAGCAGGGAGGTGGAGGAGTCTCTGACAAGACTGGCACAAATGGCACGGGCTGCAGGGATTCATCTGATACTTGCCACCCAGAGACCATCAGTGGATGTTCTAACAGGCATTATTAAGGCCAATTTCCCTACCAGGATCTCATTTCAGGTATCATCCAGAGTGGACTCGAGGACAATCCTTGATTCTATGGGGGCCGAGCATCTTTTAGGAGATGGAGATATGTTGTTTTTACCGCCTGGTGTGGCCAGACTTACCAGAATCCATGGCGCATATGTCTCAGAAGAGGAGGTCAAAAGAGTTACCTCTTTTCTAAAAGAGCATATGAAACCAGACTATGACAGCTCTATAGCTGCTGAAATAAATACAGAGGAAGAGGTAGAAGAGGTAGAAGGGGATAAAGATGAAAAATATCAAGAGGCAGTAGAATTAGTTTTGCAAACAGGCCAGGCATCAATTTCGTTTATTCAGCGAAAGCTCAGGGTTGGATATAACAGGGCTGCCAGGATGATTGAGGCTATGGAAAAGCAAGGAATTGTTGGGCCATCGGACGGGAGCAGGCCTCGAGAAATTTTGAGAAAAAGGGAACGATTTTGAACTCCAAATCCTACCGCATAGTTTTCATTTTTTTTCTTTTCCTTTTTGGATCTATCCCATTGGCAAGGGCATTGCCTGATGATCAACTTTCAAAAATCATCAGTGGCATGAAGGATAGATATGGAAATGCTAAAGGATGGAAAGCTGAGTATACGAGGGAAGCCATTAGTAAGACGATGGCTATGTTAGAAACAGCAGATAGGCATGATCTTGCAAAAGGAAGTCTTTATTTTAAGCCTCAACACTTTCTCCGCCTTGAACAGGCTTCCCCCCAAGAGGAACTACTGCTTACAGACGGACAGACACTTTGGTGGTATATTCCCCTTAAAAAGCAGGCCTACAAGTACTCTGCCAAAGAATTTGGAAAGGAATTAGGCCTTCTCAGTGATATTTTTCAAGGCCTAAAAGGTATAAAAAACAATTTTCAAATCACTCTTAAGGCAAATCCTGAAACCAATACATATCATCTTATCCTTAGGCCAGAACCGCCATGGCAAGAGATTGATCACCTGGAGCTGATCATGCTTAAACAAGATTTTTCTATTAAACGGATCGATATCTATAACAATATAGGTGGACTGACCAGATTCCTTTTCAGCAAATGGGAAGAAAAAGGTCCATTTAAAAAAGGATTCTTTTCTTTTTCTCCTACTTCAGATATAAAGGTTATAGAGAAATAAAACCTGCCTCTTCCTTGTTTAACCACATATATTATCCTATTCCAAATGCCCTTAAAATTACCCCACCTTTCCTTTAAAATCTATTTGACAAACAGCATTTCAGTAATGTATGAAGGGGCAGATTTTTGCCTCAAGTGTTATAAAATCTTTAATAGGTACAGATAACCATGGCCCTTTTCTCAAAAGGAATAAAGCTTTCAAAGAAGCTGACTTTAACCAGATTAACTCTAATAGAAACACCCCTTCCCAAGAAGGTAATCCTGCCTTGTAAACAACACATAGGGGAGCCATCTAAACCTTCCGTAAAGGTTGATGATAAGGTAAAGGTAGGCCAGCTTATAGCAACCTCTGACAAAGACAGCTCCCTTCCCCTTCATGCAAGCATATCAGGCAAGGTAGTAGATATCAAAGAATACCCTGACTACAAGGGAACAACCACCCCTTCTATTATAATAGAGGCCGATGGTAAAGATACCTGGATAGAGCCCCAGGAAAAAGAAGAAAATATAGAGACACTTGAACACAGTGAGATCCTAGAGAGGATTCATGCAGCAGGACTTATAACTAAGGTACTATCTCCCATACCTTTAAGGAACGATCTGGTACCCATTGATCAGCCAAAGACCCACCTGATAGATGGAAAAAGGATCACTAAAAAGATAGATACCCTGATCATCAATGCCCTTGACACAGAGCCTTCCTTAGGGGTCAACAGATACCTTGCAGGGATAGACAATAAAGAGCTCTCTTATGGAATAGCTGCACTTAAGATAACTACAGGTGCACAAAACACCCTCTTTGTAGTAGATAAAGGCAGCCCCCCTTATGCCCAGTTAAATGAGATAGCACAGGCCGATGAAGAGGAGACAACAAAGACCATCTCCCTTGACGGCAGAAGATTCCCCTTAGGGCTATCCATTCCCTTAATTAAGGCAACCCTTGGCAGAGAGGTACCC
>JAUWZC010000170.1 GCA_030615565.1 Desulfobacteraceae bacterium
CCTTTATTTATTATATTTTAAAGCAACTAAAATTTAAAAATCCACAGGCTAACCTTGATAGGCTGTGGACTTCATTGTCTCTTTCAGTAATACACCTCTGTATTTCTGATAATAAAAATATAGGTTTTCTATTTTAGCAAAGAAATATTTTGTAAAGAGCTTTCTATATATTTTTAGCCCAGCTATATTTCCTGGGAGATAATAATCGCCTCAAGGGAATCCCTGGATTATGGCGACTCAGCTTATCCTAAGAAACAAATAGCACTATGACTCTGAGGGTCGGCCACAATTCTCGCATATGCCCCGTCAGCTATTTTCGGGACATCAATGACGTGCACCACATTTTCAAACTCGCCGGTTTCTGGCAACAAATCAGTCAAAATATTTGCAGAGCCTTCGAAAAACAAGCTGTTAAACATGGTCTCAGGGTCATCAGGATAAACTGGTAAGTAAATGATTTGGCCTTCCACCAAATCCTGAAAAAAGTGCGTCCCGTAAGATACTTCGGGAACATGGCCAGAATCTTCACGAGCAATTTCAACAAGAACCGCCGTATTGTCAATATCTGCATAGCTCACATTGACACCAAGGTCAATGTTACCGCTGCCCCACCTGCCTGGCCCCATCATTAAAAATTTACCTGCCACAAGGCGTGGATGCCTGTTGAGGCGTCCAACCACACGGCCCACTGACCTTTTAAGCTCCATTGATGTGATTTCGGTATAACGTCGAGGGTCTATGTAAATAATATGCTGGATTCTGCTCACTACTCCGCCGCTGATAACTCTCGTGGCCTTAAAGAGAGTGCGATCATGTGGAATATTATCAGGTAAATTTAGAGGCCCAGATAGACCTGGAAGCCATAACGGCCTGCACTGCAATAAATTGATTCTGACTCGCCCTCCAGAATCTACAGATGCGGTAAATTCTGTGTCTACTGGATGGCCGTAAGCCCTATCCAACCTCTCCAGCATATTTCCTGTAATTTTGACGAAATTTGTACCGCTGATAAGTTTGTTAAAGGTCAGTACAAGTTTTTCACTTGAATCAGGCCTGACACCTCTATACAGATCAGACAGGTAATCTTCTTTTAGAACAGATATAAGTAAATGTATATTAGGATAGTCATTCCCTGAAACCACTTCAGTAATAGGCAAAGTCACGAATTGATTTTCCTCTAAGTTAAGAAGATCCACTTCATGCTGAGAGTACTTGGCTATTTCCATGCCAACCTCGGGTCTGAGCTGGGGATGGCTAACTGCAATCATTCTTGGGTAGTCTCCCCCAACACGGTTTACTGCGCGAGTACCTAAACCGAATACGAGACGTATAACGCCTTTATTGGAATCTATGCGGCTCGTCCATGCATAGAGATTTCGTGAGAATGCCACCCCTGCAAGGCTCGGAAAGAAGAAGCCCTTGTAAGGTATTCCTGAGACGCGTTGCACCAGGATGGCCATCTGTTCATCAGTTTCATCCAGACCCCGTCTTCGGCGATAGGAAAGGGCATCAGGGCTTAAGGTGCTTGCATATACAAGTTTAACCGCACGCAAAAAAACCTCTAATCTCTCATCAGGGTTACCCTGGTTGGCACAAAATTCGCTGCGATATTTGCCTGCAAATGCGTTCCCGAAGCTATCTTCAAGCAAGCTACTGGATCTTACAATGATGGGTGCCTGTCCAAAGTAGTCTAACATGTTGCGGAACTGTTCCATTATTTCTGTGGAGAACCTACCTGCCAGGAAGCTCTGTTCTACTTCTTCAAATTCTTCACGTGACAGCTGGGAATTCCTTGATAGCTTCAGGCGGAGCCTGAATAAGTCATTATGCACAAGGAAGGTGAAAAACACGTCTGAACCGATGTAGAAGGAGTCATGGTCTTCCAGTACCTGCGAGAAATCTATTTCACTGTCTTCCTCCAACAGAATGCGTCTGGCCAGCAGCATCCCAGCAGCCTTTCCCCCAATCCTCCCAGAGCCGATCATGCGGTCTCTAATGCTGTATAGGTCTTCCAAGGTAAAATAGGAATCCGCTAATCTGTTAAACTCCGGGTGATTGCCAATCAACATACGTGAAAATTCTTCTTTAAGTGCCAAGACTTCGGGAGTGATCTGTTGAGAGTCTTTATCGGTTTCGCTATATTGGATCAGTCTGTTGTAGACACTGTCCCACGGGGCAATTGAGCTTTCCATGGGTCTCAGCGGTTGTTTATGCGCGGTCGCAGATACTGCCGCTGCCTCACCGCTTTGGAAAACCGGCTGCCAGCTTCTTTCATAAACCACATGGGGCAGGAACATTTGTGGAGAGTAGCGGTCCCAAACCTTTAATGGGTGCATGTACATACTGCCCTTTATACGATAAACATCAATAAGTACCTGTGTGGTGTCCCGAATCCTGGCAACAGCACTGTTGGTATGTTGTCCACGTGTCAGGGCGAAGTAGGCGACTGTATCTAACTCACGCAGGAATGGACACGTTACCTGGAAAAAATTAGACAATAACTCATCTGTTGCCCACTCCTCCACAAGGGCTGACAAGTTGTCGAAAATAAAAAATTTCTTCTTTGCCCATTTATCAATTACCTTGTGTACCTCGGCACTGAAAAAGTCGAAGCCACCCCTTGGATCTACCTCTTTAATCATTAAGCCCTGACGAGGACTGATAATTGGGGGATGAGGTGCAAACCGCAGATAAACGCAGTTACCGCTGTCACGTATCGCCTGGTCTGCAAAAGGCTCTACGAAATATGAGTAGTCCTTTAGGCTGTCTACCTGCCATACAACATTATCCCCCAAACGAAGCCCTTTAAGAACTTCATCCAGGGCTGCTATTCCGCTGTTTATTGTTTTTGGTTCCATTTCCAATGTATTGTTTTCACCAAAAAAGCCATTTCTAGACGTCTATATAAGCCAAGATCTTAACATTTATCCAGGCGGATTAATGTCAAGTTTTTGCTGGTTTATTTGGGTAACGGTTAGGGTAACGAAGCCCGTATCGGTAACGGTTAGGGTAACGTGGAAATAAAAAGATGAATGCCGTTACCGAAAAACGAAACGGGCATCGTAACCGTAACCCATAAACGTTACTCAGTATTTCGTATTTTCTTACTGACATCGTATCTCGTCGGTTTGAGGCGGAGCTTCGCTATGATTAATATATTGTCATGGGCTATATTTAACATATATTTTACAGATTTTCCAAAGATAAATTTTCATCCCTTTCCAAGATTATTTTTAACTGATTTATTAATCAGTAAAATTGAATTTAATCAGTCGAGTGTTTTGGATAAGGTAAATAAAATTTTCTTGACAAAAGAGGAACGTGATAATAATTTTTGTATATAATAGACAAGTCACATCTCTAAAAATCAAGCTTGGCTAACTCAAAATATATGCTAATGATTTCTTGCCCGCTACCAAATCATGATTTTAATTTACATCTCATTCCTTTTAAAATTTATATCAGGGATTTATTATTTTTTTTACCGGATTTACTTTGGCTCCAGGCTAGGAGCAAAAAAGCAAGACTGACATAATTGTATGATAAAGAGGAACTTTACAATTTTCAAAGAGGGACCTTTAGCCAAAGCTGGTATGGACAAAAACCTTATAAAAACTATAGTTTAGTGTTTTTCAAGATACCATTGAGATAAAGCATTAAATAGAGAGGGGGTGATATAGGGATTAAATTATTATTTTTAGGGTGAGTTTATTTTTTATTTTACAATTAAGAAGGGGGATAGCAATGAAATTGAATAAATTCTTAATCCATTGTATCATAATTTTGGTATTGAGTGTGATTTTCCTTGTATCTAATATAACTATGGCCATTGCCGAAGGAAAAATAGGGATCATTGTGGTGGATGTTCAGGGTGATTTCACCACATGGAAGAAAGGAACATTAGCAGTCACTGGCACAGACAATGCTTTTGTCCAGAAGGTTCAGAAGGCTACTGAGACCCTTAGCCGGGAGGGGTACCTTATCTTCGGTACCCAGGACTGGCACCCTGCAGACCATGTATCATTCTATACTAATCATCCTGGGGAAAAGGCCTTTGAGGTGATCAAGATCGAGGGAAGAACTCAGGTTCTCTGGCCTCCTCATTGCATACAGGGAACAGAAAATGCAAGGGTCCTTGTTGACAATAACCTTTTCATGGCCATCGTGAAAAAGGGTAAGGATACAAGGTATGACAGCTACTCTGGTTTTCAGGACGATGGTGGAGCCAAAACGGAGATGGATCAGATCCTGAAGAGAAACGGAATCCAGAAGCTCATTGTCTATGGAATAGCAACCGATTACTGTGTGAAGGCAACGGCTATAGATGCGGCTGATGCAGGATACAAGGTCTTTGTTATAGAGGGACTATGCAAGGGTGTAGCACCTGAGACCTCGGCAAAGGCGTTGAAAGAGATGAAAGAGAAGGGGGTAATGATCCTAAAGGAACTCGACCTTCAAAAGATAAGGTGTTTCTAAAGGTCAAGTAAGGCAATCCAATTAAAAGGAAGGCTGGCCATGAAAAGGGTTCTTTATTTATGGGACCAGCTCAAATAAGCTCTTGGAGAGGGGGTGGTAGCAAAAGAAAGACATAAACAGGTTGAGGTTAATGACATAAACTTTTTTAAGGGAGGAGAAGTGATGAAAAAGAAGATGTTTATAGTTTCTTTAGTAGCTTTGCTGGCATTAGGTCTATTATTGGTTGTTAGCAATAATTCAGCAGCACAGTCTAAGATGCATATAAAATTTAGCACCTGGCACCCTCCTGTGGCCAGAGAGGTTAAGACTGTTTTTATACCGATGCTTGAGAAGTTGAAGGAGAGGAGTAATGGCCGGATAACCTACACCATGTATGCTGGAGGCGCCCTGGGTAAAGGGCCAGAGCATTACGATATCGCGGCGAAGGGACTCTCTGATATGGGCTATTTTACTGCGACCTGGACACCGGGGCGCTTTCCTCTCAGCGATGTGCTCTCGCTGGCTGCCTGGGTGAATGGCAAAGACATTGGTGTTGATATAGTGAATGCGATTTACAAACGTATCCTTCATCTGGAATTCCCTGGTGTAAAGATGATCGAATTGAACGGATGCTTCCAGGCCTTCTTATGGACCAAGAAGCCTGTGCGTACTCTTGAAGATTGCAAAGGACTCAGAATAAGGACCCCGGGAGGTCACCAGACGAACTACATTAAGGCCCTGGGTGCAGAGCCGGTATTCATGCCACTTGGTGCAG
>JAUWZC010000002.1 GCA_030615565.1 Desulfobacteraceae bacterium
GTCTTCAAGTGTCATTATCCGGGGATTATTGGCCAGGAGCCGGGTTACCTTCATCGCTCCCTCAGCCAAGCCAGATATATCATTCTCCTCAACCCTAAACTCAGCTAAGTGCCTGGGGACCCGGAGGTCTTCGGCTAATCGTTCAATAGCTTCAACACCAATCTCTGCCATCCTTTGGAAGAAATTTTTAAAAAACTGACTATCTCGGAAAATTATCCCAATTATATAATCTCTAATGAATAGGGAAACCAAAGATTATTGATGCATTGTTTCGAACAGAATGCATCTTTGGTAATTTGAGGAGTAAAAGGGTAATAAAATATATGGTCATCTTAAATAAAAGAAACATTCCTCAAATTCCTCTTTTCCCTGATATCTATTGATAAGTGTTTGCAGAAGTTTCTGATAGGCCCCTATATCAACATGTATGCCACATTGTTCAAAGGCCTCTATAGCCTCTTCAAATGTTGGGAGACAGCCCTTTGCTAGGATCGCCTTTTTTATCATTAAGCTTTATATAATGAATTTTGGTTCTGTTCTGTCTCTGGTCAATGACGGACATTAAAGGGGGCTGGAGTAAGCAATGAAAAAGGATTAAATAAAGTCTATATCACATAACGTCCATATCCAATCACCGCATCAGCGATATTTCTCCTCAAGTTTACAGTATTTATGGGTGGTGAAACAACTATTCTTCTAATTATTTCAAGATGCTTTCCTAACAATCCTCCATTTTTCATGGCCTCCAGTGCCTTTCTAGCGAGGAAGCCTATTTTTTCAAGGGAATCATGGAAAAGAACTTTTGTCATTTTAACCGGTATTGTAGCTCTTTCGGATTTTTTACCTTTTAACATTTTCTTGCTTCTTAAGAGAGCACTCTCCATGGAATAAATTTCAATCAGTATATTGCTAATCATGCCTATAAGTTCCTGTTCATCTCTCAGGCCCTTTTCATACTTCTTGTAAGCTATCCCTACCACCAACAAACCGATATTTTTGGCAATTTCAATTAATTTTGTTTGGGCATTCAACCCTTCAGTATCATCAGAACTAACAGGCTCGAGTTTTTCAATATCGTCAGATACTTGGTGGAAGGTCGGCATCAAGTCAAATGCGCCTTTGGTTATCCTTCTGATCAAAGTATTAACGATAACTATCCGGTTGATTTCATTAGTGCCTTCCCAGATCCGATTTATTCTCGCATTTCGGTATGCGAGCTCTGGATGATTTCCATGGATATATCCATAGCCACCGAATATCTGGACCTCTTCGTCAATTACGTAGTCCTCGGTTTCTGATCCATAAATCTTATTGATCGAACATTCAATAAGATATTCCTCGAGTGCCTCGGCTGTCCTGATACCGGCATCATCCGAGCTCATATTCAGGTCTTCTAACTTAGCCTGAATTAATCCGGCGGTGCGATACATTATACTCTCTGCCGCAAAGAGCCGAATAGCCATCTCACTAATTTTTTCTTTTATCAAGCCGAATTCACATATAGGCCTCCCAAACTGGATCCTTTGCTTGGAGTATTTCACCGCCTCGTCAAACGATGACTTGGCGCTTCCAATACAGATTGCTCCTACTTTGTAACGACCCATATTAAGGGCATTCAGGGCAACGACATGACCTTTCCCCACTTCACCTAAAATATTTTCCACCGGTACTCTAACATTATCGAAATGGTAAGCCCTTGTTGAGGTACCATGCATCCCCATCTTTTCCTCTTCCTCATCAACAGAAACGCCCTCCCAGTTTTGCTCCAAAATGAGGGCGGTAAAAAATTCCTCATCTACCTTGGCATAGGTGAAGATTACATCTGCGAAACCAGCATTGGTTATAAACTGCTTGCTGCCGTTAAGGAGGTAGTATTTCCCATCCTCAGAAAGCGTAGCAGTAGTCAATGGATTGAGAGCATCTGAGCCTGCCTCTGATTCAGTCAAGGCAAAGGCACCGATAAGGTTACCTGAACTGAGACCAGGGAGATACTTTTTCTTCTGGGCCTCTGTTCCAAATAAAGCTACAGGTAAGCTGCCAATACCTGTATGATTCAGTTCGGTTATAGTAAAGGAACCAGCACCATATCCAAATTTTTCTGATACAATAGCAGAACTAATCTTGTCTAATTCCATACCTCCGTATTTCTCTGGGATATCAATTCCCAAAAAGCCTAACTCTCCCGCTTTTCTCATAAGCTCCCTTGATAATTCATTATTAAGCACTTCAATTTCATCGCCTAGACTTATGATTTCACCCTTTATAAAATCCTCAACTGCCTTGGCAATGTCATTATGTTCATTGGTAAAATCCTCTGGTGTAAAGACTTCTTTAAAGGTAATATCTTTTATTAGAAAAATTCCACCCTTAGCTGACTTCTTATCATTATCATCCACAAGTAATGCCTCCTTACTAAATTTTGATACTAAAACATAAATAAGTCTATAAGAAGTGTTTTAATTTTTATGAGCCTAAAAATGGTTTCAAAAGAAATAACAGTTAATATTGCATAATACCACCTGATTTGATTTGATAGACTTTAAAGATCAATAACAAAAAATAACTAAAGGTAAATGCTATAACTGACTTTCAGAATTTTTATCCTTAGATTTACAGGTTTTTATAGGTTGGGCTCTCTTGATGCAATCACTAGGGCTTCCCCTTCCAGAACCATAACGCCTTCTTGGTTTATGCAGTTAGTTTTAAGCCGAAAACGATTTTTTTCCAAAAGAGCTACTACTTCCACACATGCAGTGATTACGTCCCCCACCTTCACAGGAGCCAAAAAATTCAAGGTTTGTTTAAGATAAATAGTCCCTGGTCCTGGTAACTTCATTCCTATCAATCCTGAAACCACTCCCGCAGCTATCATGCCATGTGCTATTGGTCCTTTGAAACGGGTCTGTGCAGAGTAAACTGGATCAAAATGAACTGGATTGAAGTCTCCTGTTACGGCTGCATACAAGGTGAGATCAGTTTGTGTAATCTGTTTTGAAGTCCGTGCTGTTTGCCCTATCTTGATTTTTTTAGACAATATTTCTTTCATTTCTGATCTCCCGGATCACTAGCCACAGCCCTAGATAGGAGTAAGACAACACCATCGACCTCTCTCATCTTATCAGTTTCTGCTTCCTCTCCTAATATTAGCCATCTCAGAGCCATATGACTGAAAGCGCCCAAAAACAGATTTCTAAATACTCTGTTGTTGACATTAGTTCGAATGCTTCCGGCTTTCTTTCCTTCTTCTAAAACATCTGTTATTATTTGTGTATACTGTTGAAAAGTTTTATAGACAGGCGATACATAGAATCTTTGGCTGAGCTGAATATGAAGTAAAAAAACCTTTAAGAAATTAGGCTCCGTCATATACAGATAAAAATGATAACGTATAAAACGCCGGAGTTTTCTTAAAGGAGTTTTTAGTTCAAAGATTTCCTCTAACTGGTCTATATGTTCTTTAAATCTTTGTTCTGGGATAGAGAAGAGAAGGTCATCTTTATTTTTAAAATACTCATAAATTGTTCCTTCTGATACATTGGCCTTTCTAGCTATTTCGCTTATGGTAGCTTGAATATATCCTTTCTCTGCAAATACACTTTCTGCTGCTCGGAGGATCCGGTTCGACTTATACAATTCCATATTTTCTGATTTGGTTTGAAAAGTGATCATAGGTAAGATGAGATCTAAAATATGTTCCAAATCCGGGACAGTCTCTTTTATTTCTTGGGAGGCAAGGCAGCTCAAGCCTTCCCAGTCAAGAACCCCAAAGATAATATCCCGGACAAGGGGCATATATATATCTGAACGAAAAATTTGCCTTCTGACCCCATCTTCCAAAATACCAATCATAACCCCAGCGTATTGTCGTATCAAACCATAGGCCTTATGTTGGTAAAAGTTTCTGCTAGAGCGACATTCAAGCAAAAGGAGGCTGGCATAACCACGGTAAGTATCATTAAAATTGAGATGGAACCATATCATTTTACTAAGCCTACTTATTGGATCCGGAATTCCTTGAAGCTGTTCCGACAAATCTTTCAAGACCTCTTTCATTCTTCTGCCTGGTATAGAAAAAAGAAGATCCTCCTTTCCATTGAAATAGTTATAGATGAGGGAATCTGTAACTGCTGCCCTCTTGGCGATTTCCGCTATACTGGAGTTTATTAAACCTTTTTCGGACATTATTTCTTCTGCTGCATCAAGTATTTGTTCTATTTTCTTGCTAGTATCCATAGGTTAACTTTTTATCCTTTACCCTGCCAAGTATTTCTGAATTTTGTTTAAAAAGTTATTTTTTTTAATCAT
This sequence comes from Desulfobacteraceae bacterium, assembly GCA_030615565.1. Lineage (GTDB taxonomy): Bacteria > Desulfobacterota > DSM-4660 > Desulfatiglandales > B25-G16 > B33-G16. The sequence goes on from JAUWZC010000002.1 coordinate 4,306, forward strand.
ATTAAGAAAAATATGTCAATATATTTTTTCACGCTATTGAAATATGAGGCTAACATATTGATAGTAAAAGTAAAATTAAAAAAATAAATTTTTTCAAAAAAATGCTTGACTTAACTATTCAATTTATTTATGAATCCTAATTAATTAATGATAAAATTGAGTTTTATTCGATTGAAAGGACAAAATGTATAAAGATATTGTTATTGTGAGTGCGGTGCGTACACCTTTTGGACGCTACGGAGGCTCTTTAAGAGAATTTGACTATTTTGATTTAGGAGCAATGCCCATGCGGGAGGTTGTAAATAGGGTTAATTTTGAGCCGACGATAGTGGATGAGGTATTTTGGGGTGTGGGTGATACATCGCAATGTAAAGATGTGTATACGCCAGTGGCTGCACGACAGACTTTACTTAAAGCTGGACTCCCAGCTAAAACTCCTTCTATAGCACTTGATAAAGCGTGTGTATCTGCCATGTCAGCCGTAAAATTAGGTTCTATGGCTATGAAACTAGGAGAGACTGAAGTGGCCATTGGAGGCGGAGCAACCTCTTTTAGTCAGGAACCCCTTATCGTTAGGGGACTTCGTTTCGATGGATTCAGAATGGGAGATGTCAAGATGGAGGATCCTCTTTATATGTTAGGTTATAAGGATTTCAACCCTGTTTCAGTGGATACAGATGATGTAGCATATGAATATGGGATTGGAAGAGAAGAGCAAGATGAATGGGCCCTTAGAAGTCATGAAAATTATGGGGCGGCCTGGAATGCGGGTAAGTTTAAAGAGGAAATTCTGCCCTTAGAAATTAAACTGAAAAAGGAAGAACCTTTTACGTTGGATAGGGATGAACAGTATCGGCCTAATAGTTCTATAGATGCACTAAAGAAATTAAAGCCAGTCTATGGGACCAGAGCCATAACTGCCGGAAATGCTCCGGGACTAAACGATGGGGCTACTGCTATCCTGTTTATGACAAAAGGCAAGGCCGATGAATTCGGCCTAGCGCCTTTGGCCGAAATCATATCCATGTCATCTATCGCCATAGACCCCTATCGCATGCCTGAAGGTCCAGCGTATGCCGCCGTGAAGGCACTTAAGCAAGCAGACATGACAATTGATGACATTGGTGTTATGGAGATCAATGAGGCATTTGCTGCTGTACCTTTGGTCAGCACACTTCTGTTAACTGATAAAGATAGACAGAAAGCAAAGGTGCTTCGCAAAAGAACCAATATCAATGGCAGTGCCATTGCAATTGGTCACCCAAACACGGCAAGCGGTGCTCGTCTTATTATGAATTTGATGTATGAACTGCGACGACGTGGGGGAGGCTATGCCTTAGGGGCAATCTGTGGTGGTTTGGCGCAAGCTGATGCATGTATAATCAAAGTGTAATCAGATTCATATAAAGAAGATTAATCTATGGATCTCAAATATATAAATTTTAAAAAGCGAGACGGCATTAGCTGGGTTCAATTCAACAGACCCGAAAAACTGAATGCGCTTAATCCTGAGGTGTTTAAAGATCTAGAAACAGTAATTGCTAAGTGTGAAGATGACGATACTATTAGGGTGCTTATACTCAAGGGAAATGATAAAGCTTTTGTTGCAGGGGCTGACATTGAGCATATGGCTAAAGCAGATATCAAGCTAGCTTATAAATTAACTGATCAGACTATGCGTGTGCAAGAAAGGCTGGCAGATTTATCAAAGCCCACTATTGCAGCAATCTCTGGTTATGCTTTGGGAGCTGGCTGCGAGGTAGCTCTATGTTGTGACTTTAGAATTGCAGCAGAAAACGCAGTTTTCGGTTTTCCGGAAATAACCTTAGGGGTTATTCCGGGAGGTGGTGGCACACAGCGAATATCTCGTCTCGTGGGGCTAGGGCCCGCTACTGAACTCCTTTTTTTAGGAGAGATGATTAAAGCCGACAAAGCGGAGAAGATTGGATTAGTAAATAAGGTTGTCCCCTTAGACAGTTTATATGACGAGACGGTGGGGCTCGCTTCCAAAATAATGCAAAGGTCTGCTGTGGCGCTTCGTGCCGCAAAAACTGCTATGCGTAAAGGGTTAGGTTCCTCACTTAAAGAAGGATTACAGATTGAGCAAGATTTGTTCTGTATGCTTTTTGGCACAGAGGATCAGAAAGAGGGAATGGAGGCGTTCTTAAAAAAACGAAAGCCAGTGTTCAAGGGAAGGTAGGAGGATGGTCAATGAGGGAAGTGAATAAGGTAGGTATCATAGGTGCGGGCATGATGGGTGCTGAGATCGCACTTTGCTTCGTTATGTCAGGCTATGAGGTGGCCATGAAAGACGCAACTCTTGAACTTGCTCAAAAAGGCAAAGACCGCCTGGAAGGAGTACTGGATAAAGCAATCCAAAAAGGCAGATTTCAAGCAGAAGATAAGGATTCCACACTTTTTCGAATTACACCTACCGATCAATATGAAGTTTTTAAAGATATGGATCTGATGGTGGAAGCTGTTTTTGAAGATCTCGACACAAAGAGAGAGGTTTTTGCCCAATTGGACAGTATCTGCAAGCCAGATTGTGTCTTTGCTACAAACACCTCCAGTATTCCTATCACGCTGTTGGCGACTTATGTAAAATCAGAAAGAGTGGGACAATTTTTAGGAGCTCATTTTTTCTCACCTGCCTCCGTCATGAAACTAGTGGAGGTTATACCTGGCCTGGAAACCGAGGAAGGGACAGTAACTTTCATGATGGACTGCTGCTGTAAAATAGGCAAGAACCCAATTCGAGTAAAAGATGTAACAGGCTTTGCAGTAAACCGTCTACTTCATATCATGTGGATCGAGGCTAACCGATTAGTGGAAGAAGGGGTAGCTACACCTGAAGATATAGATACGGCTTGCAAACTGGGGTTGGGACATCCAATCGGTCCTTATGCGTTAATGGACCTGACCAGCAATGATTTGAATCTCAGTGTGCAGCAGATCTTGTACGAGACGTACGGTGAACGATTTAGACCCAGGCCTATTTTGAAGCAGAAGGTCAACGCCAATCACCTAGGCAGAAAAACGGGCCGAGGTTGGTTTGAATATGGAAAATAATTAAATTGATTCGATTACTTGTTCTTTAACAAAGATGTTCTTTGTGAGGAAATTACAGATTAGTTTCATCAACTTTGGGGATTAGGATAACGATAATGGGCATTAAAGCACTAACAAATGATGCACCAGGTGAGAAAGTTATCTTATTGGGTAATGAGGCCATTGCTCGAGGGGTGTTGGAGTCGGGTGTTCAAGTGGTCGCTGCTTATCCGGGAACACCCTCATCCGAAATCGTTGATTCATTGGCTCGCGTAGCAAGCGAGACAGGACAATACGTTGAGTGGTCGACTAATGAGAAAGTTGCCTTTGAATGTGCTGCCGGAGCGGCCTTTTTAGGCATTCGCTCGTTCTCCGCTATGAAAAGCGTAGGGTTTAATGTAGCAATGGATCCACTTATGGTGGTCAACCTTACTGGTGTTGTAGGCGGTTTCGTATTCTTAGTGGCTGACGATCCAAATTGTTGGTCCACCCAAAATGAGCAGGATACCCGCCTGTTGGCTCATACAGCAGAGATCCCCTGCCTTGAACCATCATCGGTTCAAGAGGCAAAGGACATGGTTGTTTATGCGTATGAGCTTTCAGAAAAGCTTGGCAGGGCTGTAATGATTCGAACGGTAACGCGCCTAAACCATTCTCGAGCTCCAGTAACATTGGGGCCTTTTCACAGAAATGAACAGACTCCCAGTTACCATAGCCAAAGAGCTGGCTTCCCTGCCCTACCCAAACACAAGCTTCTCCATGAGGAAAAACATCGATTTAGAGAGGCTTTATCTAATTGTCCATTTAATAAACTTGATCTGAAGCCCAGAGCCCGGGTAGGTGTTATTGCATCAGGTAATGCAGTAAACTATGCTAGGGAAGCAGCATTACTTTTAAGATTAGAGGGTGATGTCAGTTTGCTTAAGATTGGGGTAATAAATGCCCCGCCGATTGACTTAATACAAAAGATGTTGTTTGCACACGAAACGCTGGTTATCCTTGAAGAAATAGAGCCCTTCATCGAAAACCAAATCAGAGCATTGTGCTACGATTTTTCGTCCAAACCCCGATTGATTGGAAAGCTATCCGGTGATCTTGAGATACCCGGAGAGCTTACAATAGAAAAAGCAGTTGAGGTTTTAGCCCGGGCCTCTGATTTATCACCTCAGGCACTATCTGGCCTATCAAATCATCCACATGACGAATTACTTGTTACTCGCGACACGGTGCTTTGTGCTGGCTGCCCACATATGGGCACATTTTATGCAATTCGGAGGGCTAGCAAGAAGCAGAAAATACGAACATTGATATCTGGTGATATAGGTTGTTACGGATTAGGTGTATATCCACCTTATAACCTATTTGATTCCCACATTTGCATGGGTGCCAGCATTGGTATTGGCAACGGTTATGCAGCTACTGGCTATGAGGGCCAGATAATCTGTGTCATAGGTGACTCCACGTTTTATCACAGTGGAATCCCAGCTCTCATCAATGCAGTGTTCAACAAGCACAATATTACTGTAGTGATTTTGGATAACGCTATTATTGGCATGACTGGACATCAGCCTGACCCAGGCACAGGGCTGACTGCAACGGGCGAACATACAAAAAAGTTAGCCATAGCAAAATTAGTACGAGCATGTGGCGTTGAAGATGTAAGGATTATCGATGCTTTTCACATGGAAAATGCGATCAATTCGATCAAAAAGGCAATAGCATATAAAGGGCCATCGGTGGTTATTTCCAAGGGAGAGTGTGCAATTATAACTGGTCGTAAGAAGGGAATCACCAGACCTAAGTGGCGCATCGATCCCTTAAAATGTGATTCCTGTGGTACCTGTGTCAATCTGCTTTACTGTCCAGTTCTTACAGAAAACGACGAAACATACCTCATTAATGAGGTGCTGTGCACTGGTTGTGGAATTTGTGCACAAGTCTGTCCAAAGTCGGCCATTGAGTTGGAGAAGGTCAAAGAATAGTGGAAAAAAAAGAGGAAAAAAATATTATTATTGCTGGTGTCGGTGGTCAGGGCAACATTTTGGTCTCCCAAATTATTGCTGAAGCAGCTTTAACCCAAGGTTTGGATGTCATAATTGGAGAGATCTTCGGCATGAGTCAGAGAGGCGGACCTGTCTCAAGCCATGTCCGAATAGGTAAAAAGGTCCTGGGGCCTGTCTCACCCAGACATGGAGCCCACATAATCTGCGGGTTGGAGCCCATGGAGGCCTTACGCGTGGCCATTCCTTACATCCGTTCTGATGGCCTAGTTTTGATGAATACTCGAATCAACCAACCCATAGCAGTGAATATGGGGAAAGCTACATATCCACCAATTGAGAAGATCTTGGTTACTCTGGAGTCCCTTTGCCAAGAAGTGATATCTTTCGATGCTACTGCATTGGCGATAGAGGCTGGCGGAGCTGTGGCGACCAATATAGTTTTATTAGGTGCACTTTCTGCTGTCAAAACGTTGGGGTTAACTGTTGAATCATATGAGAAAGCAATTCGACAAGTTGTTCCTAAATTTTTGGAGATGAATCTTAAAGCTTTTCATTTAGGACACAAGGAGTGTTTGGCCTAAAAGATAGAAATGACCTTTAACGAAAAAGATAAGGGGGTATAGAGATGAGAAGAGTTATAGATTTAACCATGCATATTTATGAAGGTATGGGCATCGGGCGGGTTTTTCCACAGGAGCAGGAGTTTATTATCGAAGATGTATTAACCTATGAACAACATGGGCTGCGCCTGTGTCGCTTTACCATGTGGCAGGAGCCTGGGACCCGCCTGAACTTAGGCAGCCTTGCTGCATCACGGCGGAATCAGCCCAAATTAGATGAGATAGACCTTGGCGAACTTTACGAGAAGAATACCATTATCCTGGATATCCCCAAAGCGGCAGAGGAGGAAGTAACTCCAGAAGAGGTAGAGCAAGCTTTTGACAAGGCAGATTATCGAGAAGGAGATTGGGTTATTATTCACACCGGTTGGGGTGATAATCAGCGCTATTTTGGGTTAGGTGACGATTATGCTCTTAAGAGCCCCCATTATAGTAACGAGGCGACCCAAAAACTAGCAGAAATCATGAGCGCTAACAAGAGTAAACTCTTTGGATATGATACAGCTAGCATGGGTCATCCGGCCAAATACATAATTCCTGAATGGTGTCAGCAAAAGCCTCGACCTAAAGGCTGGCCATCTGATGAAGCAAAAGAATATATACGTAACTACACAGCTGAAAAGCTTAAGGCCGATTGGGGAGGTGTTATGCCTTTACCTCAGGCCGGCATTATGATTTTAGGCGGCCTAGTTAATGTGGGTGTTTTAAAGAAAAAAAGGGTAAAACTCACAATCTTCCCACTTAAGATAAAAGGTGTGGGAGGTGGTCCCTGCAGAGTGGCAGCAATAGAGGAATAAATTTCATAGTGTGGGATTAGACTATGGATGGAAGTAAAGGATCAATCCAGATATACTTCGTTCTAAACAATAGACGGATCGAGGCAACAGTCTCGCCAGACGTTTCTCTTTTGCGGTTTTTACGTGATCACATGCATTTGACTGGTACTAAGAATGGATGTGAAGAAGGTCAGTGCGGCGCATGCACTGTCATAGTAAATGGCAAGGATCGACGTTCATGCCTGCTGAAAGTGGGTGAGGTAGCGGGCAAACGGGTTGAAACGATAGAGGGAATAGGCACGTTAGACGAGCTACATCCGCTTCAGGAGGCTTTTGTTGAGTTTGGCGCTGTTCAGTGCGGATTTTGTACACCAGGTATGATTATGGCTGGCAAGGCACTTCTAGACAGCAACCCTACTCCCTCCATTAATGAGATTAAAAAGGCCCTCAAGGGAAACCTATGTCGATGTGCCGGTTATTCAAGGGTAATTAAGGCCGTACAGACTGCGGGCAAGATTCTTTCTGAAAGCATAAAAGAGCCTTTTACAGGGCGTATGCTTAATCAAAGTAGTCAAGTAGTCGGGAAAAGTGTTCTAAAAAAGGATGCGTGGTTAAAAGTTACGGGCAAGTTGCGCTATGCTGCTGACATGCACCGAGACCGTATGCTTTACGGAAAGATATTATGGAGCGCTTATCCCCACGCTGAAATCCTATTCATTGATACATTAGAAGCTAGCAAATTGCCAGGTGTGAATGCGGTTTTAACGGCAAAGGATATTCTTGGCTCAAATGATGTCGGGGCTGGTCAGCCTGTTCTTGCGAAAAAAAAGGTTAGATTCGTTGGTGATCCAGTTGCCGTCGTATTTGCGGAAACTGAGGATATTGGTAAGACGGCTATTGCGAGAATAAAGGTGGGGTATAAAGAATTGGAGGGCGTTTTTTCTCCTGCAAAAGCCTTAGATCCCGGAACTCCGAAGATTCATGATAATGGTAACCTTGATCTATACATCCCTTTTCATAAAGGTGATGCAACTCGTGGATTTGAACAGGCTGATGTAATTGTTGAGCAGACTTACTACACTCCGTTCATAGAGCAAGCATATCTAGAAACTGAAGCCGGGGTGGCTGCCCCCTCTGAGGATGGAGGCGTTACAATTTGGATTTGCACTCAGATGCCACGTACGAATAGGGATCTTGTCGCGAATGCTCTCAATCTTCCCAAAGAAAAGGTGCGGATTGCAGAAACACCTTGCGGTGGGGCGTTTGGTGGAAAATTCACAGTTAGCATTCATGCTTTACTCGCTCTTGGCGCGCTGTATACGAAGAGGCCGGTGAAGATAGTCCTGGGTCGACAGGAATCCATGCGGATGCATCTTAAACGTAATGCGGTACATCTGGAGTACAAGATAGGCTCTACCAAGGAAGGCCGCTTGGTCGCTTTGCAAGCAAAAATTGTATCTGACCAGGGGGCATATTCTCCAATAGGCAGACTTTGCTTGGAACAAATGATGGTCTTTGCTGCCGGTCCCTATGTAATCCCCAATTTAAAAATAGATGGCTACAGTGTTTACACCAATAAGGTCCCTGGCAGCGCAATGAGAGGTTTCGGCGTTAGCATGGTAGCGTTCGCCATGGAGTCACAAATGGACCTTTTGGCGCGGAAATTGGGGATGGACCCCTTCAAATTGCGACTTATCAATGCATTGGACGTCGGCAAAGCAACAGGGAGCGGTCAGATTCTAAAGGCGAGTGTGGCTATTAAACAGTGTCTTATTGAAGCGAAAAAGAGACTAGATGCAGTGATGCCATTGCTTAAATCATATAAAAAAATTGGAATTGGTGTAGCTGCAGGATTCAAGAATGTCGGAGGAGGAGGAAGTTCTGGTGCAATCGCTGAGTTGATTAAAGAAGGCAAAATATTAGTAAGGATTGAATGCCCTGATATAGGCCAAGGATCCAACATGGCTATGGCTCAGATTGCTGCTGAGACCCTTGGAATAAAGTACGAAAATGTAGACGTTATATCCGGTGACACGCATCTAGCACCGCCCACAGGGTTTACTGGAGCACAAAGAGTTACTATAAATGCTGGGAATGCAGTTATCAAAGCTTGCCAGTCGCTGAAGAAAAAGATCATATCAGCTACGGCGAAGGAATTTGGTTCTAAGGAAAACCAACTTGAAATTGAAAAAGATCATATCCTTGATACAAAAATACATGAGCCGGTAACGTCCCTTGCTGAATTATGGCATGCTGCATCATTAAGAGGATTAGAATTAAAAGCTGAGGAGTATCATGAAATGCCAGCGGTTTATCCTCTTTCGCCAACAGGTAATGATGACTTGGGAATTGATCCAGACAAGTACGCAAACTATCCAACTTATTCATATGTTGTTCATGTAGCGATTGTGGAGGTAGATGAGAATACCGGAAAAGTTAAGGTCCCGAAAGTTATCGCAGTTCACGACGCTGGAAAAGTAATAAATCCTATGAATAGTGAGTCTCAGATTGAAGGAGCGACTATGATGGGATTGGGATACGCTCTTACGGAAAAGTTTGTGATCAAAGAAGGCTGGAATATTACAGATTCGTTGAAAAAGTGTCGAATACCTACCATACAAGAGTTGCCGGAAATAGAAGTGGTTTTAGTTGAGGATCCTGAACCACTTGGGCCGTTTCAAGCAAAAGGATTATCAGAGGCGGCTACTGTAGCCATAACGCCTGCAATAATTAACGCTATTCATGACGCTGTAGGGGTGAGAATTACTAAATTGCCAGCCAGTGAAGAAAAAGTTCTGTATGCCCTTAAACAGAAAGGCTTAGGGCACGAGGTATTTTGATCAAGGGAAATTGAGTTCATAAAAAGGAGGACAAAGTGGAGAGAAAGATATTTAGAAGTCCTAAGGTTGTTGATTTTCCAGCCTTTTCTCAGGCGGTTATTGCAGGTAATTTTATTTTCCTATCTGGGCAATGCGCAATTGGGAAGGAAGCTTCCATAGAGGATATTCGTGATCACAAGCTCGAGAATATACCAGTTAAGGAAATGAATTTTCGAGAACAAGCAGAAATGTGCTTGAGGAACGTTAAAACAATACTCGAAGATGCGGGAACTTCTATGGAGAACGTTGTTAGAACAAGGGTTTATTTGGCTAATATGGACGACTACGATGAAATGTGTAAGGTCTATGGCAAGTTTTTTCCGAAAAATCCTCCTGCCAGGTGTACAGTAGAGGTATCAAGATTAGTTCTCGACCTTTTGATCGAAGTCGAGGTTACTGCCATAATCCCAGATAGATAAAGTTGTCAAAATCTGTTTGCAGGTACATTAGTGGAACTGTTTGCATCGACTGAAGGGGTAGTTTTTTGCCGTAGGTTTATTGGAGGCGATTGGGAAGCGTTAGCTGGGGAAATTCCAGCTTCCGTCGAGGAGAGGAGAATTGATAGGTGGAAGCTGTTTACATATAAATCAATTATTTCATTAATTCAAAAAGGAGGTAAAAATGAGAAGAGAATGGTTAAGAGGTGCGTTGGGAGGGTTGTTATTGGCGATGTTTATATTGGTTGTTGCCTTTGCAACAGCCGTTAAGGCAGGGCCAGCTGAGATAAAGCCTCTCGATAAGCTACCGGACGAAGTTAAGGCAAAGCTGCCATCAGTGATAAATGTGGGGAACCTTCCTGTAGGCAGTCCGGGAGTGGTAGCGACGCTGGCTATATCCGACTCAGTAAGCAAGCTATTTGGATTGTCCCTCAAATGTCGCCCTTACAGTAGCATGGTGGCGAAGTTCAAAGCTTTAGAAGTTGGAGACGTTGCCACCATATATACAAGTATGGGCACACGCCAGTTTTATTTTCTGGGCTTAAAGCACTATCATGGCTGGAAACCCCGGAAAGTGCGATTGTTGTGGTATGCTTTGCCTATCTGGGCTGGAGTTGGCGTTACACCGGACATAAAGAGCTGGAAGGATGTTCCGGGGAGAAAATGGTCTTACCCAGCTTATGGCCCAGGTCACGCCTCTCTTGTGAAGGCTTATTTCGCCTATCACAAAATTGACCCAGACAGCCTGATCAAGGTGCCTGCTCCAAGTTATACAAAGGCAATAGAAATGGTAAAGGACGGCTTGGCTGATCTAGCTTTGATCACAGTTACCTGCCCAAAGACTAATGAAGCGGTGGAGTTAGGGAAGATGAGGATCCTAGGATTTGGACCCCCTGAGGAGAAGGAAGCCTGGGCGCGTCTGCAGGCAATGACTCCTGCATACAGCCCCAGCTGGGCTGAGGTAGGCTGTGTCAGAGACAATCCACTGTGGATGTCCGGAGGCAATTATGCTTATCAGGTGCTTGATGAGCTAGATGAAAACCTGGTGTATGCACTCGCATATGGCTTTCATAAAACATACCCCAAATGGAAGAATGTGACCCTTGAAGCCCCGTATCTTAACTTAAAGGAAACCCTCAATGTAGCTCATTGGAAGCAAATGGCCATACCATATCACCGTGGAGCCGTAAAGTACTTTAAGGACATAGGTGCCTGGACGCCTGAACTTGAAGCGTATCAGGAAATGGCTGAAATAACTGAGGCAAGAGTGTTTGATGTTCGGAGGGCATGGGTGAAGGACATAAAGGCGAAATGATAGCCAGGTTTTATTCCGGAGCCTAAGCACTTGGCTTTAGGTGTGTTACATTAGCTCCCAGGTTAAAATGTTCTAAATGTATGCCAAACCCGGGGAAACGTTTTCTCCGGGCTTGGATAAACTATTGCCTTTTACCAGAAAGGAGGGCAGCAAGTTGAGCAGCCAGACTGGGGTTATTCCAGCAAAATATAGGACATTAGGCCCAATACCGCTGGGCGTGGTAACTGTTTTTACCACAGTAGGAATAGTTACGTCTATCATTTTCATTTTTGGTATCCTCATTTTCGGAAGATGCATGCTGGTGTATGGTTACCTTAACCTCCTTCAGGCAATGTTTATGCCTGTCGTCTTTCTCATGCTGCCTGCTCATCCTCGGTTTAGAGATAAGCTCCCGTGGTATGATATTTTGCTCGCCTGCCTTAGTTTTGTAATCCCTTTTACCTTCTTCCTTAATGCATGGGATATAAGCATTCTAGGGTGGGAAGTTGATGCCCCAACCTGGGGATATACAATGGCTTTAGTCTATGCGCCCATGGTTCTGGAAGGGGTGCGACGGGCACAAGGGCGATTTCTATGCATTTTTCTCTTGCTGGTTTCCATCTACCCCCTGGTTTCTCATCTTGCCCCCGGAGTCCTCGAGACCCCCCGTTATTCTTTATATAAAATTGTAATTTTTCACCTGTACGGTCCTGACGGTATAAGTGGTCTAATTTGGGGTGTTGTAGGCAAAATGTTCATTGGCTTTTTATTTTTTGGCTCCGTTATGGCGATTACTGGTGCTGGTAGTGCCTTCTCAGATCTTGCTATGGCAGTCTTGGGGAGGGTAAGGGGTGGAGCAGCTAAAGCTACTGTTGGCAGCGGTGCACTCGTCGGCATTCTAAGTGGTAGCACAGTAGCCAATGTCCTGATCATGGGTCCGGTTACTATTCCGGGGATGAGGCGCACTGGCTACCCCTCCCATTACGCCGGGGGGATAGTGTCTTGTGCTGCCACCGGAGGGGTGCTTATGCCTCCTGTGATGGGAGCAGTAGCTTTTGTAATGGCTGGCATATTAAACATTCGCTACATTGATTTATGCATAGCGGCATTAGTGCCTGCTCTTCTATATTATCTGGGTTTATTTATACAGGTGGATGGTTTTGCGGCTAGGTCAGGAATAAAGGGACTGCCTAAAAGTGAAATCCCCCCTTTGGGCAGGTCAATAGTACGTTTCTTACCTTACGTGGTGGCCGTTGCCATTTTAGTTTGGTTGCTTATCGGTCTACGCCGCGAGGCACAGGCACCATATTATGCTTCTCTTTATTTAATAGTTATTGCTATGTTTCGTAAAGAAACAAGGCTTGGATTTAAAGACTTTATCAACATAATACAAACTATGGGTAGAATAATGGTAGAAATAACCCCTATCTGCCTAGGTATAGGATTTATTTTAGGTACGCTATCGATTACTGGAACTGCTTTAATCCTTGGCTCCGCGGTAGTAGACCTGGCCGGTGGCAATGTTTACCTATTGCTAATTTTTGTTGGTGCCGTCTGCTTTGTCATCGGGATGGGATTAGATGTGATAAGCTTGTATTTGATAGCCAGCGCTGTAATGGCTTTGCCTTTGATTGAAATTGGATTGGACCCCATAGCTGTTCATCTCTTCCTGCTGTATTGTGGTAACCTTTCCTATATTACACCACCTGTGTGTATAGCCGTTTATCCTGCAGCCGCTTTATGTGGAGCTACGGTTTTGAAGACAGGATTCCAGGCAATGCGACTGGGGGCGGTTATCTTCATAATTCCTTTCCTATTTGTCTTAAATCCTGCATTTATCCTCCATGGCACCCCGTTAGAGATTATCCGTGTAGTTGGGACAGGTATTCTGGGGGTAATATTGCTTGCTTCAGGGATTGAAGGATACCTGGCTGGAATAGGAAGGTTAGCTCCAGCAACCAGAGCTATTACCTTTGCTTGTGGTGTGATGATTTTCCTTCCTTGGTTGACTTTCGAGATTATCGGAGCGGCTCTATTTATTGGTATTTTCCTTATTACATTAGTGCTTCACCGCAGAGGTCGCGCTAAGCAAAATGAGGTTTCTGAATATCAAGAGCCCAGAAATTTCTGATAGTATGTCACCTATTCAGTGTTGGGATAGTTGTTTAATCCGCCTGAAAAGCCGCAGAAATTAGGAAACTTCAACGCATAGCCCAGTTAAGCTAAGAAGGGAGAATTACTTGTTTGAGCTTGCCCATGTTGGTATCTATTATGGGAAGCTTTTGATGATATAGGGCATCCTCATTTATAGATGACTAAGAATTTCTTGTTTTGGGGAATGAATCAATTAAGAGTATTCATAGCTTGAGACTAGCTTAAGATTATCAAGTGGAATGAAAAGAAACCCTGTAAGTAAAAGTGCTTGCCCATAATTTTATGGAGGAACTATGTTGCTATGAATGGGAAAGAGGAATAAAAATTCTGATAAAATTGAATGAGGGTTTTGAATATTTAGCTCATTTCAGCAATTTTTTAGTTATTGAAAAGGGGGATTAGAAGATGATATATGGCTGGACGGGAAGTAATTTAGAAATTGATTTATCCACGGGAAACATTGAGAAAGAAGAAGCTGATACCAAATTAAATGAAGCTTACATTGGAGGTAGGGGTGTAGGCACTAAAATATTATGGGACCGGGTACCCCCTGAGGTTAATCCATTTTCTCCTGATAATCTTTTAATATTTGTGGCCGGTGTTCTTAATGGAACCATTGCACCCGGCGCAAACCGAACAGGTTTAATTACCAGATCCCCTCAAACTAATCTTCTTACTTATTCTAATATGGGAGGGTTTTGGGCACCAGAATTAAAGCATGCAGGTTATGACAATTTAATCATTTCCGGAAAATCCCAAGGACCTGTCTATATTTGGATAAACAACGACAAAGTAGAGATACGTGATGCGTGTCATATATGGGGAAAAGACACAGCCGAGACTAGGAGCATCATTCGAGAGGAGTTAAAGAATAATAAAATTCAAATTCTTTGTATCGGTCAGGCTGGTGAAAATAAAGTGTGTTCAGCCAGTATAGAGCATGGGGCCGGAGCGAGCTTGAGTCGCGCAGGCGTGGGTGCTCTTATGGGTGATAAAAACGTAAAAGCTATCGCTGTTTATGGCACAAAAGATGTGAACATTGCACAACCATTGGAGTTTTATGAATTGTGCCAAAAGCTCAACAAAAAGGCGGAGAGACTGAGAGAGTTTGTTGACAATTGGTCTTATGAGAGGGATGGTCTTTTGGGAAAAGCAGTCTACGGCAATTTGAATGAGTTTCGACCCATGGAAAATATTGGGGGCTGGCATGACGCTTTTTTAAGAGACTACAGGCGTCGGCAAATATCTTGTAGTAATTGTTCACTTAGATGCAAGCATACGATTCGCACGCCTGATGATGAATACTCTTTCATAAAATGTGTATCATGGTATTGTTTCATAGCGTGCTGTAAGATACAGGATCTTTCATTTGCCATAAAATGTTATACACTATGTGAGAAATATGGATTTGACACGCTTTCATGTGCCCACCTTATCGCTTTCGCGATAGACCTTTATGAAAAAGGAATTTTGACAAAAAAAGATACTGAAGGAATACATCTCGAATATGGGAATGCAGATTTGGCATTATTGCTAATAGAAAAAATCGCAAAAAGAGAGGGAATAGGAGAAATACTGGCCGACGGTGTTTACGAGGCAGCCCGTAAAATCGGTAAAGGTGCCGAAGCCTACGCTTATCATGTCAAGAAACTCGAAATCCCGATTTATCCTCTCCATCATCCTTATATGAATTTAACACAATCTACTAGTGATAGAGTAGATATGCTTAAATCAATTTCTGCAATACCACAACATTATGTACAAAAATCCGAAGAGATAAAAAAAGAATATATAGAATCAGAATATTGGCCATATCCGGAGGAATTTAAGGAGTATATCTGGGATAATTTTGATCCGACAGGAGCTGATTATGACCGGATTACCAAGATGGTGTCATTTGATGTCGATTCGAATGCTCTAAGTGATTTGACTGGGGTATGTATTTTTTGGACCGGCTTCTGGCCTTTTAATCCCTACTTAATTGCTGATCATGTCAGGTTAATCTCGTACGCAACGGGCATGTCCCTTGATGAAGAAGAGGGGATGAAGATCGCAAAAAAGGCATCGATACTTGTAAGGGCATATAATGTAATATTGGGAATAAGAAAGAAAGATGATGCACCGCCCGAAAGATTTTTTCAGGAACCTTCAACTCCCCCGCTATTTCCGGCAGTGGATCGAAAAATTTTCAATAAAACCATTGACGCTTACTATAAACTGAGAGGTTACGAAAAGAATGGTATTCCTACTAAGAAAGCATTAGATGAACTGGATTTAGGATACGTGAAAGAAGCATTAGTCCAAAGGGGGATTTTGGGAAATGAAAAAGATAAAAAAAATAGAGATTGATACGAGCAAATGTACCGGTTGCCGAACGTGTGAGCTGGTTTGTTCTGCATTTCACTATGAACCAAAATACAGCCTTGTGAACCCTACAAGGTCTCGAATACGTGTCTTCTTTGATGAAGAAAATGATTTATATGTTCCTGTCATTGCAGGCCCCTATGTCGAAGCCGAATGTGATGGCCGAAAAGCATATACGATTAAGGGAGAAAAATATGATGAGTGTTGCTTTTGTCCGGTTTCGTGTCCTTCCAGGGATCTTTTTAAGGAGCCTGATTCTGGTCTTCCCCTAAAATGTGATATGTGCGGAGAACCACCACCACCAGAAGGACCTTTATGTGTTGCATGGTGTTTGGATGATGCCCTAACATATGTTGAAAGAGAAGAAGAGGAGGAGGAAGAGGAGGAGGAAAAAGCAGATGAAAAAGAGAGTGCAATAGAATATTTAATAAAAAAATATGGATTGGAAGAGATCAGGGATATCCTTGATCGAAAATCCAAGTTATAAGAAATCAAGGCAGAAAAAAAGGAACTTAAAGATGGAAGAGAGCGTTGCTCCCTTAAAAGAGGCGATAGATGTTATTATTGAGGCAGGTGGGGAATCCTTTAAGCTATGCTATCAATGTGGTCTGTGTGATACTGTTTGTCCATGGAATTTGGTAAAACCCTTTATGGTCCGTAAGTTGGTCTGTGAGGCCCAATTTGGCCTGTCCGAGGTAGAAGGTGAAAATATATGGCAATGCACTGCTTGTGGAAACTGCATCGCCCGTTGCCCTCGCGGGGTGCAAATAATTGATATTTTAGTATCGCTGCGTAGAATTGCCTCAGAATATAACATTTTACCCCAAACTATCCGTGTAGCAAGAGGAAGTCTCAGCGGCGAAGGTAACCCTTGGGGCGGAAAACGAGAAGAAAGAGGAGATTGGTCAAAAAGGTTGTCCATAAAGACATTTACAGGGGATACAGAATTTCTATATTTTCCTTGTTGTACGCAGATTTATGACCAAAGAACAAGAAAGTCGGCTATTGCGACCATCAATATCCTAAAGAAGGCGGGAGTAGATTTTGGTATCCTTGGCTCAGATGTTGTCTGCTGTGGGGAAAGCATCCGTAAGGCAGGTGAGGAAGAACTATATATACGTTTGGCTAAGGAAAACATTAAGACATTTATTGAAAAAGGTGTCAAAAAGATCATTGTTTCGTCACCTCATTGCTATCAAGCCTTTAAGCAAGAATATCCTGAATTTTATGTAAACTTCGATCTAATTCATATCTCTGAATTTTTGGTTGAACTTATTAATGCAGGAAAGTTTGAGTTTACAAAAAAGTACAGAAAAAAGGTCACTTACCACGATCCATGCTATCTAGGACGACATAACGCAATATATGATCAACCCCGTGAGATTCTGGAAAAAATACCTGGTTTAGAGTTAGTTGAGATGACCAATTCGCGAGAGAACAGCTTATGTTGCGGGGGAGGAGGGGCAAGGATCTGGATGGAGACACCAAAAGGTGAAAGACTGTCCGACCTTAGATTAGAACAGGCCATGGAAACGGGGGCTACGGTGCTGGCTACTTTCTGTCCTTATTGTATCCTCAATTTTGAGGATAAAGCGCTAAACTTAAAAGGAGAAAGAGGTATTGAAATTAAGGAGGTTAGCGAGATTATTCAGGATGTGATTTAGAAAACATAGCAGGTTCTCGGAGGGCAAAAGAAAAGATGAAAAAAAAAGAAGTAAAAAGCGAGTTCTATATCCGCAAAGAGAAAGACATTGGAGACGTTATGGTTGTTGGTGCGGGGATTGCTGGTATTCAGGCTTCGCTTGATCTCGCGAACAGTGGTTTCAAGGTTTATTTAGTTGATAAAGCACCTGCCATTGGCGGTCATATGGCGCAATTTGACAAGGTCTTTCCCACTTTGGACTGCTCTATGTGTATCGAATCCCCTAAATTTATCGAGTGTGATCGGCATCCAAATATAGAGATCCTCACCTACACGGAATTTGCCAGATTAAAAGGAGATGCAGGTAACTTCCAAGTAACTCTAATTAAAAAGCCAAGGTATATTCAATTAGATAAATGCAGAGGCTGTTGTGCTTGCGCCCAATACTGTCCTGTTAATATTCCGGATATATATAATCAAAATTTGTCTTATACCAAAGCCGTCCATATATACTTTGCCCAAGCAGTGCCATTAATTTCATATATAGACCCTGATGAATGCCTTTTCCTTCGCAATAAGAAGTGTAACATTTGCTTAGGAGTTTGTGAAGACAAAGCCATAGATTTTCATCAAAAAGAGGAGGAGATGGAAGTCGAGGTAGGCGCGATCATTTTGGCACCAGGTTATGAGGTATTTGACCCAGGGCCGAGGGCTGACTACGGTTACGGAAAAATAAAGAATGTAATAACAAGCCTCGAATTTGAACGAATCTTAAATGCCGATGGACCTTATCGGGGTGAAGTTGTACGCCTATCTGATGAAAAACCACCGAGAAAGATGGCTTGGATTCAGTGTGTCGGTTCCAGGCAGGTTCTTCCGGGTGGTCATAGTTACTGTTCGGCTGTATGCTGCATGTACGCTATCAAACAGGTGATTCTGGCAAAGGAGCGGGTTAGCCAGCTTGAAGCCACTATATTTCATAACGACATTCGGAGCTATGGCAAAGACTTTGAGCAATTCTACCAAAGAGCAAAAAGCCTTCCCGAAGTTCAATTTATAAGGAGTTATGTATCAATAGGGCGTGAGATCCCAGAAAACAGAAATATCACCATAAGATATTCTCGCAACGGGTCAGTTAAAGAAGATGAATTTGATATGGTTGTTCTGTCGGTTGGAATGACTCCTTCCAAGGACATAGAAAAGATGGCCGAAGAAATTGGAATAAGAATAAATCCACATGGATTTTGTGAAACCAATAATGCCAATCTCATGGAGACGAATCGGCCAGGGGTTTTTGTAAGCGGAGCTTTTGGAGGCCCTAAGGATATCCCCGAATCTGTTATGACAGGGAGCGGTGCTGCAGGACTCTGTGGCCAAATTCTCTTTTCCCGACGAGGGAGATTGGCCAGAGAACGAGTATACCCACCTGAAAGGGATGTTTCAGCAGAAAAACCCAAAGTCGGGGTTTTTATATGCCACTGAGGTGTAAACATCGGGAGCGTAGTTGACGTTCCTTCATTAGTTCAATTTGCATCTACCCTAAAAAATGTCATTCACGTTGAAGAGAACCTGTTTTCATGCTCAACTGATTCTGCCCGGCAAATATCGGAAAAAATCAGGGGAAAAGGTCTCAATCGTGTAGTTGTTGCTGCCTGTACTCCTAGAACCCATGAGCCATTATTTCAAGACACACTACGTGAGGCAGGCATAAACAAATATGGCTTTGTTATGGCTAATATAAGGGAACATTGCTCATGGGTCCATTCTAGAGAAAAGGAAAAGGCTACTCTAAAGGCAATGGATAAAGTTCGGATGGCTGTGTCTAGAGCTAAAAACCTTCATCCTTTAAAAGAAATTGAGCTGGGAGTCAACAAAAAAGGGCTTGTGATCGGGGGAGGGCTGGCAGGGATGACCGCTGCTCTGAATTTGGCGAACCAGGGTTTTGAAAGTTACTTAGTAGAAAAGAGCATGAATTTGGGGGGAATGGCCAAGAGAATAGACCGTACATTGGAAGGAATGGATGTGCAATCCTATCTGAGGGGTCTTATACGAAAGGTTTACCAGAACCCTTTGATTCATGTAATCACTGGCTCTCATACTATTGAGGCTTCCGGCTACATAGGGAATTTTACAACCAGGGTTATGTCCAATGGAAGGGCGAAGGATATACATCATGGGATAACCATTATTGCTACTGGTGCCGAAGAATATAAACCAGCTGAATATTTATATGGAAAGCACGATAGTATATTAACCCTACTGGATTTAGAGGAAAAAATTGCACAAGGCGATAAAGGGTTAATCAATGCAAGAAGCCTGGTGATAATACTCTGTGTAGGTTCACGCCAAGAAGACAGGCCGCACTGCAGCAGAGTATGCTGTAGCCAGGCGATAAAGTGTACCCTGATGTTGAAAGAGCAAAATCCAGGCATTGATATCTATATTATGTATCGAGATATAAGAATGTACGGCTTTAAAGAGGATTATTACCGAGAAGCAGCTGATAAGGGCGTCAATTTTATCAGATATGATCAAGATGATAGACCTACTGTAGAGCTGGCTGAAAATAATAACCAGAGTGCATTAAAGATTGCCGTTACCGATTCTGTTTTAGACAAAAGACTCATTATCGATACGGATATAGTAGCTTTAGCTGCAGCTATTGTTCCTTCAACTGAAAATGAAGAAATATCCAGGCTATTTAAAGCCCCTTTAAGTGCAGATGGATTTTTCTTGGAGGCACACATGAAATTGCGACCTGCTGATGTAGCTACAGAAGGAGTTTTTCTCGCTGGCATGTCGCATTTTCCCAAAACTATCAACGAAGCTATAAGCCAAGCTAATGCCGCAGTTGGCCGTGCTACAACTATTCTCTCGAAGGATACAATCATATCTTCTGGTGCTGTAAGTGAGGTAAATGAGGGTGACTGTATCGGATGTGGGGCTTGTCAGAAAGTCTGTCAATACGGGGCTATAGACCTGCAAGATACACTAGACGGAAAGAAAGCTAAAGTCACTCATGCTCTCTGTCAGGGTTGCGGAGTTTGTTGTTCAGTTTGCCCCACCGATGCCATCTCTCTTAATCATTTTACAGATACTCAGATCTTTGCCGAAATTGATACTGCGTATCCAACTCAAAGAAAAGAGAAGCGTTTTGAACCAAAAATCCTAGGCTTTCTGTGTAATTGGTGTGGCTATGCCGGTGCAGATATGGCTGGAGTTTCTCGAATGCAGTTTGCGCCAAATATGAGGGAAATAAGGGCCATGTGTTCAAGCAGGATCCACTCCAAATTTATTATACAGGCTTTCTTAAAAAGAGTAGACGGAGTCTTGATTTGTGGGTGCCATTTAGGGGATTGTCATTATATGAAAGCAAATGAACAGACAGAGAAAATGATCAAGGCTACAAAAAAAAGCTTAGAGAAGATAGGAATAAACCCAGAGAGATTACGACGAGAATACATATCTGCTGCCGAAGGGACTAAATATGCTGAAGCTGTCAATAGGTTTACCAATTTCTTGACTAAGTTGGGCCCTATTGAGATAAATGAAGAACAAGAAAAAAAATTGGTGAAATTGAAGTTAAGAACCTCCAAGAAAAGAAAAACGAAAACAAATGTTGAGAAAGAAATTTAGAATAATTGCTATCAGGGATAGTCAACTATCACCCCTAAAAGAGGTGGCTTGAATTTAACATTTTATTACTACGAAAATGATAATTGGCTGAGCAAAAAGAACATTGAACATAAAGGATTGAGAGGATGAAAGCTTGAATGAATACACGGTAAGGCAGAGGCTTATAGGGCTGCAATTAAAAGACAATATGCGGATATGGTTCCCGCAATCCTATGTTAGGCCAGTTTGCCTCTCAGCTCATCGGCATTAGGATAAAAAAGTTTCTCATGGACAAAGAGAAACTTGTAAAGGCGGAGATTGAAACTTATGAGACATATAGGCCCGATCTTATTATAGTCATGACTCATTTGCTCATGGAGGCAGAGGCCATGGGAAATGAGCTGAAATTTCCAGAGGATGGAGTGTGTATATCCAAAAAACTGGCCCTTGAGGATAAAGAAAAATTAAACAGCCTATCTGTACCTGATCCTTGTAAAGGAGGGAGTTTCCCTGATTATCTGTATGCATGTAAGATGGTAAAGGATGCTATAACTGATTCTAGCGTTGTGGCAATTATTGCCGGGCCATGGACTATTGCCATCGCTTTAAGGGGTGCCAGTGAACTGATAAGGGATGCAATGAAAGACCCTGCCTACGTTCACGAACTGATGGAACTTACCACAGAGGTGGCTATCCGATTTGGGCTGGCAATCCCCTCAACTGGAGCAGGTATGAGTTTATCAGAAGCACCAGCTTCAGCCAGCCTCATCTCTCCAAAGATGTACCGGGAATTTGTATTTCCCTATCACAGAAAGATAATAGGGAGATTGAAGGAGGAAAGGACTAATTGCACCTTAGAATCTGAGGGTATGCAGATCCCATCCTGGAGGAGATGGTAAAAACGGGGGCATCAGGAATAAGTGTTGATGCACCCACTAATCTTGCTAAGGCAGTTGAGGTTGCAAAGGGGAAGGCAGTTGTTATCGGTAATGTAAATACAAGTTTATTTTTTTCAGGCAGCAAGGATGAGATGGAAAGGGCGGTCAAAGACTGCATTGATATAGCCGCCCCTAATGGTGGTTTTATCCTTGCCACTGGATGTGAAGTTCCAGGGATTGCCCCACCTGAAAAAGTCCAGTGGTTTATGGATGCTGCCAGGAAATTTGGGAGATACCAGTAAGGGAAATTCTATTTTATGTTTACATTAGATAGGGAACAGAAGGTCTTTGAGATCAAATGACACAGGTTTTCCCCTTTGAAGTCAGGATTGACTTGGACAGAAATTGTCCACTGGGCAGGATTGGCGATACGGAAGTCTTTGCATAGGTTGCCGCATTCTTGTTTTCTGCCGCAGCCAAATATATTACTGGAGAGATATTGGATGTGAATGGGAGCTTGTTAATGGATTGACGAAATATTTACAGACATAAAAATCCTTCAAAAAAGGGCGGGGAATCATGCAAGCGGAAAGAAGAAAGAAAGAACTTCTTGAAAAGGCTTATAAGCTTGGATTTGAATATGAAAAAAACTACAAAGGCTGCTCTCAATGTGTAATTGCAGCCATACAGGATACTTTGGGTACCAGAGACGACAGGGTATTCAAGGCGGGCACCGGGCTGGCGGCAGGTGGGGGCTTGACCGGGATTGGGGTCTGCGGGGGCTATGTCGGCGGAGTGATGGTCCTTAGCCAGCTTTGCGGGCGCGAGCGTTCGAACTTTGAGGACCCCGAACGAATCCGATTCAAATCTTTTGATCTTGCCAAAAAGTTAATAGATGAGTTTGTACGGGAATTTGGTACTATTATATGTCGAGACATTCAGACCATAAAATTTGGACGTCCTTATTATATCAGAGATCTGGAAGATTTTAACAAATTTGAAGAAGCAGGCGGTCATGATGATAAGTGTACGGATGTAGTGGGAAAGGCCGCTAAAATGGCTGTTAAATTAATTCTGGATGAGGACTTAGTTGCTTTGCCAAAAAAATAAATGTCAACATTTTAGCCCAAAAAACACCCAGCTCAAGAACTGCAAGGGGTGTTCCATGAGATTCCAAGGATATCGAAGAAAGGATGGTGGTATAGGGATACGTAATATAGTCGCAATCGTGTTTTGCACAGCGTGCATCACCGATATTCCTAAATTTAAGATGGAAAGGTGTGCCCAGGTTTATTTTTTTCTTATCGTTGTACTCTGTTTTCAACCATTAGTCATGGTAGCAGCATTTATTCCAAAACGTGCTCATTTTTGGGTAGATTCAGAAAACGGTATCTTACGAGGTGTTATCGGTGAATAGTTATAAACTTTTTGATTTACATGGCAAAGTATCCATTGTTACAGGTGGAGGTAGTGGACTGGGTCGGATGATGGCCACTGGTTTAGGAGAAGCGGGATCTGATATCGTCATTTGCTCAAGGAAATTGGAAAAATGTGAAGCAACAGCACATGAGATAGAAAAATTAGGCGTGAGGGCCTTGGCCATTCAGTGCGACATCAACCGTGATGAAGATCTTGATCGAGTTGTTAGGGAAACTTTAAAGAAATTTCAAAAGATAGATATTTTGGTAAATAATTCTGGGCGAACATGGGGTGCATCCCCTGAAGACATTAAAATAGAAGACTGGCAAAAAGTCATTGACCTGAATATCACAGGTACTTTTCGATGCACACAAAAAGTGGGAAGAGAGATGATTAAGCAAAAAAGCGGAAAGATCATCAATATTTCCTCATACGCTGGCCTTAAAGGGGTTGATCCTGAATATTTAAATTCGATTTCGTACAATACCTCCAAAGGCGCTATCATCACTTTTACAAAGGATTTAGCTACAAAATGGGCAAAGTTCAATATCAACGTAAATTGTATTGCCCCGGGTTGGTTTCATACTAAGATGAGTGAATGGACTTTAGAAAACAAGGGGAATATTATATCCTCCTGCCTTCTCATAAAAAGATTTGGGGACGAAGATGACCTCAAAGGGGCTGTCATCTTTTTAGCCTCAAGGGCTTCAGATTATATGACCGGACAAATTTTGTCTGTAGATGGAGGTCTAACAGCTTGGTGACCTTAAAGAAAAGATGTTTTAAACGGCGGTGAGCACTCAGTTCTAGTTTGGTATTAGAGGAACTTCAAACGGTGTTTCGAGAAACTGCTCTCCCGCGCTCAAGATGCCCCTCACAAATGCTTTGGGCGCACTATTTTTTATGCCTCTCATAGGTTGCTCTGTTGATTTCGGAATCATATACATATCGTGCAATGAGGTCCTGGTGCAATCCTCAAATAGATCGCTCTCAATGTAACAAAAAACACATTGGTGAGGGTATACCTTATACTTGCAATAGTTCTAAATAGGGATTTTACAATGTCTGTTCCCATTTATAGTAAGCCCTTTACCCCCTCAGGCTTTGTTTTTCTCCAAGTAATCCAATATAAATTCAGCAGTCATCCTGGCGATTTTAGCAACCACTTTAGGGCATTCTATGTAACCTCCTGCCTCAATGAATTCCTTGTATTGTTCTGGGTCAGCAAGGTTATAGAATCTTCCTAATCTATCTGTCTGTATCTTGGTGCAGTTTGTAGTTCCGAATTCCTTTTCAACTTTTTTTGCTAATCTAAATCCTGCTGCCAGTGAATTGTTCAGAGCATTTGAATCTTTAAGATCTTCTTTTGCAGTAACAATTCCAACGGCGAGCAATCCCCCTATAAGGGCCCCGCATGTCTCTCCACGCATGGCAATACCAGCCGCCAACGGGGTCGATGCTTTTAAACTTGGGCCATCTCCTAAATCTAAATGATCCTGTAAGGCCTTGAATACACATCTGGAGCAGCCATGAAATTCTTTTTCATAGTCGTAGGCTGTCTGCTCAATCTTATTCAATAATTCCTCTCTGGAAGTTTTTTCTGGCATAATCTTTATCCTTTATTTTTTAGAATAAAAAGAGGCAGATTATTCAATCTTTTAAAGTATAATGGCTGGTGGCGGCATATATTCTATAGAGAGCTATTAAATGTAGATTGTCCCACCCAACCAGATTAGGTTTGATAAAGATATGGTCATCCCTTTTGAGGCCCTCAAGACCATTACAAAGGATGATAGCCTCCCTGAGTGAGTCAGGAGAACTGGCATACTGCTTAATAGTAACAACCGATCTATTCACCTGGATCCTCTTTTCATAAAAAAACACTTAATTTTTATATTACCCATTCATTTAGGCAATAAGAATTAATAACCTTAACCTTTGGTAAGATCACAAGGAATTTTTTACCGCCGCCCTTTAATGCCCCACCCGGGAGGGTGGGGATGGAGGCGGCTAATGAATTATTTCCTTTTTTAAAGACCCGCCCGGAAGGGCGGGGTCGTTGACTTCTCTTTAAAATTTAATTGAAAATAAGGTATATTATCTTATGAGGATTGAAATTTTCTTAACAATAGGTAAGATAATTATCAAACCTCATTAATTTTTATAATGAGATATATGGAGAATTCGGATTAGAATCCATAAAGAGGCATAACAAATTATTATAATCATAAATTCAAGGAGCATACAATTGAAAAATGTTGTTATTGTAAGCGGGGTACGGACACCTATCGGAAGATATGGTGGCTCTTTAAAGGATCTTCCAGTATACAAATTCACCAGCCTGGTTTTAAATGAGGCAGTCAAAAGGGCTAAGATTGAGCCTTACTTGGTAGATGATGTGATCATGGGGCAGTCTTACCAAAATGGTGAGTGTGCAAATGGTGCACGCATGGCCCTTCTTGAAGCTGGATGGTCTAATGAAGTTCCGGGTGTAACACTGGACCGCCGTTGTTGCTCTGGATTAGATGCCATATTTTTCGGTGTCATGAAGATCCAAACTGATAACGCCGATATTATCGTTGCAGGGGGGATGGATAGCATGAGCCAGGCAGAGCTCTACCTCCCAGGAGAGATTAAGTGGGGTTTAGGTGGAAAGATAGATGAAAAATGGGGCTTTATGCCAAAAGGACATGGTAGCCTTTCTATGTGGGGAATACCCATTTATGACCGAATTCAGCGTGCAAGAGTGATGTCCCAGCCTATTGACAGATTTGGTGAACTCAATTCCATGATGACCTGGGCGGAAAAGGCAGCCAAAGAAGAGAAGATCACAAGAGAGGAGGCTGATAACTGGTCCCTGCGAAGCCATCAGAAGGCTATTGCTGCAATAGAGCATGGCAAATTCAGTGAAGAGATTGTTCCCATTCCGATCCCACAAAGAAAAGGTGAGCAATTAATCTTTGATATAGATGAGACACCCCGGCCAGATACTACATTAGAGAAACTTGCCAAACTGCCCCCTGTCTACCCTGATGGGGTATGTACTGCTGGAAATTCATCTACAGAAAATGATGGTGCAGCTGCGGTGGTCTTGATGTCTGAGACAAAGGCAAAAGAGCTGGGCGTGGAACCCATGGCCTATTTCAGATCCTGTGCTATCGCTGGCAGTGACCCAACTCTTACTTATCCTGCAGTACCTGACTCTGTGAGCAAAGCCCTAAAGAAGGTTGATATAACCATAGATCAAGTAGACCTCATTGAGATACAAGAGGCATTTGCTGTGCAGGCGTTGGCCGATGCCAGGATGATGGAGATCAAGAGGGAAGATTATGATAAAAAGATTAATGTCAATGGTTCTGGCATTTCCCTTGGTCACCCCATAGCTGGCACTGGCGCTATGAGATTGGTGACCTTACTAAATGAGATGAAAAGGCGCGGTTCAAGGTTTGGATTGGAGACCATTTGTGGTGGGGGTGGTCTGGGGATAGCTGCTATTTTTGAAAGGAGAGGATTTTAGAATGGAAATCAAAAAGGTTACTGTAGTGGGAATGGGCACCATGGGTAGCCAGATAGGTATTGTTTGCGCCAGGAGTGGTTTTAAAACCTGGATGGTGGATGTGTCTCCTGAGCTGGTAGAGAAAGGATTAAATGGCCTAAAGATCTTCTTAAATAACCAGGTTAAAAAAGGGAAAATGACCAAAGAGGAAATGAAAACTACTTTTTCTCTTATAAGCACAAATACCAATTTAGATGAGGCCTTATCAGGGGTGGATTTGGTAATTGAGGCTGTTTACGAGGATATAGAGGTAAAAAAGGAGATTTTCCGGAAAGCTGATCTCACCTGCCCCAAGAAGACCATTCTAGCCAGCAATACCTCAACTCTGAGTATTACAGAGATGGGTGCGGCCACAAGAAGAGCAGAGAGGTGCATAGGGACACATTTCCTGATCCCAGCAGCACTTACTCCCCTCGTTGAGATAGTCAGGGGCATGGAGACCTCTGATGAGATCCTAGATACTGTTATCTCATTCCTTATTAAATGTGGAAAAGAGACAGTTACTGTTGAGGATTCCCCTGGTTTTGTTATCAACCGTCTTTATCTTCCTATGGTAAATGAGGCCTTTTTTGTCATGGAATCCTCCTTAGCAAGCGCAGAGGAGATTGATAGAAGTTGTGTTAAAGGTCTTGGCTTTCCATTAGGGCCTCTTGCTGCAGCCGATGCCTTTGGGCTTGATATTCTACTTGCCTGCATGAGAAGCTTTCAGAAAGAATTTGGTGAAAAATACCGGCCTG
>JAUWZC010000274.1 GCA_030615565.1 Desulfobacteraceae bacterium
ATGCACAATATTGGAATGGATTGCAGCTAATCTTTCGGACCAGGTTTGTTTAAGCCTGATGAGCCAATTTCATCCATGGAATAATGTTCCGGATGAAATAAATAGGGAAATTTCAAAAGAGGAATATAATGTTGTTCTGGGCAAGGCAGAGGAATTGGGTTTTGAAAATGTCTACATACAAACAACCTCATTCAGTTCCAAGGACCATTTACTTCCTGATTTTAACAAAGACAACCCATTTTCTTGGGAGGAGAATTGATAGGAAGACATGCCAAAATTAGAATTACTGGAAGGGAGTAGAAAAGTTGTGATAAAAATAGTTATTGTAGTATAATTAAAAGGAATTAAATTATATCCAAAAGATTCATATTGACGGTTCAGAAAACTACTTTAACATGGAATAGGACTATTCATTTTTAGGAAAGTAGAAAGTAAAGTGACAACTGACTTAGAAAATAGATTGAAAGAGGTTGATAGTGTTGAGGTAACTACCCTTATAGATAACTATGTTGATGTTCTTCTTAGGAATCTCCCTGGTGTTACACGACCTCCACTAGCAATAAAAGGAAATATCCCTTCTGATACAATGCTGGCCGAGCATGGTCTTTCTCTCATGATTACAGTAAAAAGAGATAAGAAATCTCACTGTATTCTATTTGATTGTGGATATACAAAGATAGGTGTACCCCATAACATGCAGGTATTGGGGATAAATCCACGACAAATAGAGGCCATTGTCATCAGCCATGGTCATATGGATCATACTGGTGCACTTTATTCTATAATTGAGACTCTGGGGGAACCTATCCCTTTAATACTTCATCCTGATGCCTTTATTTCTCCACGTTTCTTTGGACTTGATGATGGAAGAAAACTTATGTTTCCTCAAACCCTTATAAAGAAAGATATAGAAAATATCGGCCTCAAGATAGTTGAAAAGAGATCCCCATCTTTAATGGCAGATAGCATGATAGCGGTAACTGGAGAAGTGGAAAGGGTAACAGGGTTTGAAAAGGGATTGCCTAATGCCTCTATGGAAAGGAATGGAAAGATAGAGCAAGACATGATACTCGATGATCAGGCCCTTGTAATAAAGTTAAAAGAGAAGGGATTGGTGATAATCGCTGGATGCAGTCATGCCGGCATTATCAATACTATTCTCTATAGTAAAAAGATAACAGGCGTTGATAAAATTCATGCTGTATTGGGCGGTTTTCATCTGTCAGGCCCTATTTTTGAGCCTATAATAGAAAAGACGATTACCGAGTTTAAGGAGATTAAACCTGAGATTATCATCCCGATGCATTGTACAGGCTGGGAGGCCATTAAGAGATTCTCAGAGGAATTTCCTTCATCCTTTGTTCTTGATAGTGTTGGTACAAAGATAGACCTTTAAACAAGGATTGTTACATAATGAAATACCTGATCTATCTAATTTTAATACTGTATGTTATTTCCCCTTACGATATCCTGCCTGATTTTTTTGCAGGCTTAGGATGGATTGATGATTTAATAGTATTAGGGGTTCTTTACTGGTATCATTTCATCTACAGGCCAGCCAAGATTAGAGCAAAATCAGAAGAGGCTTATTATCAAAAAGGGGAGGGGAGAAGAAGCGAAAGTTACCAAGGGTATCAAAAAAGGGCTCAAACAGATAAAAGGTTTTCAAAACCAGATCCACATGAGGTTTTGGGCGTAAATAGAGGAGCCTCAATAGATGAAATTAAAAAGGCCTATAGAAAACTAGCTGGAAAGTATCATCCAGACAAGGTAGAGCATTTAGGGGATGAATTCCGAGTTTTAGCAGATAAAAGATTCAAAGAAATTCAGGAGGCATATCAAGAATTAGTGGGTAAATAGTTGAAACAAATAGAGAATAACTAGCGAAGCTTCACCTTCCTGGCTCGTATCCCGCTAAAAGCGGGAGACGGGCAAACCGACAACTTATGAACAACATTCGGTTATGTCATAGGTTGCGGTTACGAGGCTCGTTTCGTTATTCGTAAGACGGTTAACGTCAATATTTCCCATACCTTAATTACGCAAATAATCTATTAATCTTTAACACGATAACCGAAGACCGATCGCCGATACAAGTAGCGCAACCGATAACCATTTTACGCAACCCAATCATCTTGTTCAAAAACTTGACATAAATCCGCCAGGCGGATAAATGTTAAGATCTTGAGTTATGTAGGCATCTAGATACCAAGATAGGCCTTCTTATATCAGATGAACCTCTTATTTCATCCGCAGTTCCTTCAGCTTTTATCTGACCTTCATGCATGATATAAACATAATTTGCGGCATTGAGGGATGCCTCGGCGTTTTGCTCTTCAAGGAGTATGGTTAAGCCTACTTCAGCTGCACATTGACGAGCGCAATTTCCTCAGGGGATTCCTAAGAGTCTTCCCGGATTACTCTTTACCATTAATTCGATCTCTTTCGGTGAAATCCCCAACTCCAGCATCATTCGGATAAACATCCTCATTCCCTCATGAGGTGGGGGATGGTGAACTTGCCCGAAATCAGTAGATAGGATTGTATGCTCAGGGCCCACCTCTTTAACCATTCTAACGATTTCCTTTGGATCTTTCCTAAACCACATGGGCATCATAGATGTCAGGGTATGCTCTATATAGGCCCCCATTTGAGCAAGCCCCTTTTGCGCTGAAACGGATCCATTCACAATATATTCCGGATGATTGATCAAGATCCTTTTCACACCTACATCCCGGGCCTCCTTTACCAGTGGAACTATTTCTTTAATGGAGAGATGTCCGGTGGCAAGGATTATATCCCCTTCAGCTATGAGGGCACAGATCTCTTTCACCTGGGGGAGAAGGTTATCCTTTTCGTCCAAAATCCAGAT
>JAUWZC010000071.1 GCA_030615565.1 Desulfobacteraceae bacterium
AAGTTTCTGATTGACTCTGGTGTGTAGCCACGTCTCCGTAAACCTGATATTGTAGGCACCCGTGGATCGTCCCATCCGGTGACATGCCCCTCTTCTACCAATTGCAGAAGCATTCGCTTGCTCATCACGGTATAGCTGAGGTTGAGGCGGGCGAACTCGATTTGCTGTGGATGAAAAATTTTCAGTTCGTCAAGAAACCAATCATACAAGGGGCGGTGATCTTCAAATTCCAGGGTACAAATCGAATGTGTGATGCCTTCGATGGAATCCGACTGGCCATGCGTAAAATCGTACATAGGATAGATGCACCACTTATTGCCTGTCCTATGATGTTCTACGTGAAGAATGCGGTAGATAACCGGATCTCGCATATTCAAATTTGGAGATGCCATATTAATCTTTGCTCGCAGCACTCGGGAACCGTCCTCGAATTCGCCTGCCCGCATACGTTCGAACAAGTCCAGGTTCTCTTCAACCGAACGATTTCGATAAGGACTGTCCTTGCCTGGCTTTGTGAGGGTGCCTCGATATTCTCTTATCTCCTCTGCACTGAGGTCGCAAACGTATGCCTTACCGTCCTTAATGAACTGAACGGCATATTCATGGAGTTGCTCAAAATAGTCAGATGCATAAAACTCCCGGTCCTCCCAATCGAATCCAAGCCACCTGACGTCTTCCTTGATGGATTCCACATATTCAACCTCCTCTTTGCTTGGATCGGTATCATCAAATCGCAAGTTACAAAGGCCCCGGAAGTCTTGGGCGAGCCCAAAATTGAGGCAAATGGACTTGGCGTGTCCAATATGCAGATAGCCATTGGGTTCCGGTGGAAATCGGGTATGAACACGACCTTTGTTCTTGTTTGTCTTCAGGTCTTCGGTAATGATATTTCGGATAAAGTTAGGTGGGGGGGTCATTTTTCTTTCTTTTGTTGTATTCTTCGATGTCGGCGTTTTCATGGCTTTTTCTACTCGATTTCGGGTATAATAGCAATTGATTTATTCATATTATTAACCTTGAATATTAACATATTTTAGTGCTTTGTTAACAAATAGTACATTTTTCTCGTTGCCTGAAATAATAAGATAACAGGTCAAGGAATTTAAGGCTTTCTATCAAATATACTTGTTTTTGGGTTTTTTATTGCTTTTTGTTTTACAAAATTTGAAAAGTTTATGTATATTGAAATGTTTTAAGAAAACAGATAGCTAGAATTAACTAAAATAAAAGCCATGATGTTTTTAAAACTGCAAACACATATTAGAGCTTATAGGAGATCAAATGGATATAAGGCCAACTGAAGATGAACTTGATTTAGCGGCTGAAGAGTTTAAAAAAACATTTAAGGCCTTTGAGAAAGCTGCCAAAAGACTCATATCCATTATGGAAAGCATGAACAAGAAAAGACATCAGGAATCAAAAACGTATTTTGATGAGACTGAACGGATATATAAGTTCATAATTAAAGCATTGGATGATGCTGGAAACATTCAAGAAAGTCATTTTGGTATAAAGTGTGTCACTGATGATGAGAAAGCCACAACAAGATCAGCCCCTGACAAGAAGTAAACAGCTAATCCCCTGGTTCATAACAGTTGAAAAATATCCATAATTGGGAGAATGTTAATGAAAACCCCTAACCAATTATTATATAATCTATTGTGATGAAAACAAAGCAACTCAAGACATAACAAAGGCAGCGAAAGAACCTTATGGGACTGTTAAAGGCTCATACATTATATTAAAAATACAGGAGTTCATGAGCCTTTTTTATATTTTGGATAATTGGAGGATTTTCTAATGGCCAAAAAACCAACTTATGAAGAATTGGAACAAAGAATCGAAGAGTTAGAGAGAGAAGCCTTTGACTACAAGCGAACTGAGGATGCCCTGCGGGAGAGCGAGGAACGATACCGCAACCTCTCCGAGCAGTCTAGAGACGCAATCTATATTACAACCCGGGAAGGCAAACTTTCTTACGTCAACCCATCCTTTTTGGACCTATTTGGCTACACCAGAGAAGAGATAAAAGATACAAAAGCCCAGGAGATGTACGTTAATCCCGATGACCGTCCCAGGTTTCAGCAAGAAATAGAGAAAACCGGATCTGTCAGAGACTTTGAAGTAAAGCTACATAAAAAAGCTGGAGCAGAAATGGACTGCCTGATCACTGCGACTGTGCGGCAGGCTAATGACGGAAGCATTTTGGGGTACCAGGGTATCCTCCGTGATATCACCGAGCAAAAGGCCTCATTAGAAATGTGGCGAAGATATGAGTTTATTGTCAATACCTCAAAGCAATTCATGACGCTTATCAACAAATATTATACATATGAAGCTGTAAACGAAGCCTACAGTCTAGCTCATAAAAAATCGCGAGAGGAAATTCTTGGTATGACCATGGCTGATATTTGGGGAGATGAAACATTTAATACAATCATTAAGCCATATATAGATAAATGCCTTGCTGGAAACGAAGTTCATTATCAGAAGTGGTTTGAATTTAAGGGTCAGGAACCAAGGTTTTACGATGTGAGCTATTATCCTTACTACGGGAACGAGAAAGACGTCACCCACGCCGTTGTGGTTACTCACGACATCACCGAGCAAAAGCAGGCAGAGGATGCTCTAAAGAAGAGCGAGGAAAAATACCGTACCATTCTTGAAAGTATTGAGGAAGGCTACTATGAGGTTGATATTGCTGGAAACTTTACCTTTGTGAATGATTCACAGTGCAAGATACTTGGATATCCCAGGGATGAGATTATTGGTATGAATAACCGAAAATACATGGATGAAGGGAATGCCAGGAAAGTGTATCAAGGCTTTAATAGGGTATACAAAACAGGGATACCTTCCAAAATTCTTGATTGGGAACTTATAAGAAAAGGTGGGACTAAGGGATTTGTTGAGATCTCTGCATCTCTAATAAAGGATTCAGAGGGCAATCCCATTGGGTTTCGGGGGATCTTACGGGATGTCACTGAGCGCAAGCAAGCAGAAGGGGCCCTCAAGGAAAGTGAGGAAAAATACCGCACCCTCTCTGAGCAGTCTACAGATGCAATCTACATTACCACCAAGGAAGGCAAGCTTTCCTATATCAACCGATCTTTTTTAGATCTCTTTGGCTACACAAAAGAAGAGATAGAAGATCTGAAAGCACAGTATATGTATGTTAACCTAGAGGACCGATCAAGGTTTCAACAAGAGGCAGAAAAGGCCGGTGCTATTAGAGACTTTGAAGTGAAGCTCCGTAAAAAAGATGGAACAGAGATAGATTGTCTGATTACTGCAAATATCCGCAAGTCAGATGATGGAAGCACCTTAGGATACCAGGGAATCATTCGAAACATCACAGAACAAAAGTTCCTCCAAGCCCAACTCCTCCAGGCCCAAAAGATGGAAGCCATTGGCACCTTGGCAGGAGGAATTGCCCATAACTTCAATAACCTCCTTATGTCTATACAGGGAAATACCTCCTTGATGCTTTTAGACACTGACTCCAATCATCCACACTATCAAAGACTAACAAACATTGAGAAACTTGTTCAAAGTGGATCTAAACTCACTTCTCAACTACTTGGATATGCAAGGGGAGGAAGGTATGAGGTAAAACCTATCAGTATGAATCAAATCATTAAAGAAACCTCTGTTACCTTTTCTATGACAAAAAAGGATATCACAATCCATCAAGACCTTGACAAAGACCTATATGGAGTTAAGGCAGACCTTGGCCAGATTGAGCAGGTATTACTTAATATCTATGTAAATGCAGCAGAGGCCATGCCAGGAGGAGGAGATCTTTTCTTGCATACAATAAATATCACACACAAGGATATAAAGAAAAAACCCTATAAGGTAAAGCCTGGAGGATATATACTTCTAACTATCAGAGACACAGGCATAGGTATGGATAAAAAGACTAAAGACAAGGTCTTTGATCCATTCTTTACAACAAAGGGTCTTGCCAAAGGCACAGGTCTTGGACTTGCATCCGTCTATGGTATCATTAAGGCCCATGGTGGATATATTGATGTAGAATCAAAGAAAGGGCAGGGAACTACCTTCTATATCTATCTACCTGCCACTAAAGCAGAGGGCATAGCGCAAAGGGCTGAGAGTGAAAATGGAGTTGAGATCATTCAAGGAAAAGAAACTGTTCTTTTAGTAGATGATGAGGATATGATCATTGATGTTGGCCAAGAGTTACTAAAAACCTTAGGCTACAAGGTATTAATAGCAGAAGGTGGAAGAGAGGCAGTTGATATCTACAAGACCAATAAAGAGAAAATTGACATAATAATCCTTGATATGATCATGCCAGTTATAGGAGGTGGAGAGGCCTATGACAGAATGAAGGAGATAAACCCAAACATCAAGGTTCTCCTTTCCAGTGGATATAGCATAAATGGACAGGCAACTGAGATATTAAAAAGAGGTTGTGATGGTTTTATACAGAAGCCTTTTACTATGAGAGAGTTATCTAAGGCAATAAGAGGGGTTTTGGAGAAGAAATAGCTCGTGCAACTTTCATGGATAAGATTAATTGGAGGATTTTTCATCCCACATAAGATGTGGTCCGTAATCCCGCTTTATTTGGCAAGTGTTCCTTCTTTGATTTAGACTTATTTTCATTTTTTCATAATAAAATCAGCTTATTGATGCCTTAATGGTGGAATTTCTTTATAAAGCAAAAGGGATTAGCCATTATTGGCTAATCCCTTTATAGTCCCTGGTAGTCCCAACGGGACTCGAACCCGTGTTACCGGCGTGAGAGGCCGGCGTCCTAGACCGCTAGACGATGGGACCATAATGGCTGGGGGACAAGGATTCGAACCTTGGTTTGCAGGGCCAGAACCTGCCGTCTTGCCACTAAACGATCCCCCAATATTAACCTCTTATTCTCTTAATCTTCTATTTAATGTCAAGTAAAATATTGCGACTTTCTTGACTATAATCTCTGTTATAGTAAGTAATTAAAGAGCTGCTCTATATATTTGAAGGGATATGAGGGCTTTTCCTAAAGTGAATGGCGGGAAGGTGCTGTCTTTTCGCGACTTATCAGTGGAGGAAACCGCACCCTCGCTTATTGTTTTGGGACGATGCTTTTTGTTTTAGGTGTGCCAATCTGTTCAAGCCATTAATATAAGCCTTGGCACTTGCAACTATTATATCTGGATCGGTCCCTTTACCGAGTGTTTGTACTCCTTCTTCCTCCAAGCGAACTGTCACATTTCCCTGGGCATCTGTTCCTCCAGTAAGGGAATCAATAGAGAAGCGAAGTAGTTTTGATTCCGTTCCAGCCATCTTTGCAATAGTATTAAAGGTAGCATCAATAGGGCCTATGCCAAACCCTGCTTTCTGCTCTATATTTCCTCCGATTTCTAATTGTACCGTTGCAGTTGGGACAGTTGCTGTTCCACTTATCACATTTAGATATTTTAGCTTAAAGGTATCTGGAACCCTTAGTATCTCTTCAGCAACAAGAACCTCTAAATCCTCATTCACTATTTCCTTTCGCTTGTCTGCAAGCTCTTTGAACCTCTTAAATAGATGATCAATATCACTCTCAGATAAATCATAGCCAAGCGTCTGTAAGCGATCCCCAAATGCATGCCGGCCTGAATGCTTGCCTATGATTAAATGATTGGTTTCCAATCCAATAGTAGCTGGTTCCATTATCTCATATGTTGTCTTGTTTTTTAAGACCCCATCCTGATGAATTCCAGCCTCATGAGCAAAGGCATTCGATCCAACAATTGCCTTGTTAGGCTGGAGAGGGATGCCTGTAATCATGGCAAGTAAATGGCTTGAAGGATATATCTCTTTTGTATTTATAGTGGTAAAATATGGAAGATAATCCTTTCTTGTATGGAGTGCCATGACAAGCTCCTCAAGAGATGTATTGCCTGCCCGTTCCCCAATGCCGTTTACGGTAACCTCGACCTGCTGCGCTCCAGCATTAACACCTGCTAAGGTGTTGGCTGTGGCCAAACCCAGATCGTTATGGCAGTGAACGCTAAGAATCACCTTGCCAATGTTTGGTGTGTGATCTTTTACATAAGCTATAAGCTCTGCAAACTCAACAGGAATAGCATAACCTACTGTATCAGGAAGGTTGACAATGGTGGCTCCAGCTAAAATAGCTGCCTCAAATATCCTGCTTAAGAAATCGCGGTCAGTCCTGGAGCCATCTTCTGCTGAAAATTCGATATTATTCGTGAATTGTTTGGCATACTTTACAGCCTCAACCGCCTTGTTAATAACCTGATTTCTATCCATTTTTAATTTGTGCTGGAGATGAATATCTGAGGTGGCAATGAAGATGTGGATACGGGGATTCGCTGCCTCCTTTATTGCACCCCAAGCAGCGTTAATATCCTCCTTAAAGGTTCGAGCAAGGGCTGCTATCTCAACACTCCTAATCTTTTTAGCAATCATCTGAACTGCCTCAAAATCTCCTTCAGAAGAAGATGGAAATCCTGCTTCAAGGACGTCTACCCTCAGTTTCTCCAACTGGGAAGCGAGATACATCTTCTCTGCAGTATTCATGCTGTACCCTGGAGATTGCTCCCCATCCCTTAATGTAGTATCAAAGATAATAATCTTATCTGTCATGGAGATGCTCCTTTTGTTATAAAAGTGCCTGCCCGCTCGCCAAGCCCGCCTGCCACTGCGAGGCACAAGCGGGCAGGGCCTTGCGAGGCAGGCGGGCCTAAAGTGATTTAAAATCTGGAGTAGGCGTTCACAGGTTCAGACCTGCCCGCCGGATGGCAGGCGGGGTTCACCGTTCAGCCTGCGACGAGCTCCATTCGGCCCGAGCAGTTCGGCCTTGAGCTCACTGCCGAAAGGCTCATGGCCGAGGGCAGCCGAGTCGGGTTGCCTTTTTTTCGTTGACCTTACTCGTAGGCTAGCAAGTGCTTGATGAACTCTCCTTTCTCCCTTCAGAGCTCACGAATCAACGGTTCAGATTTGAGGTGAACCCACAACCTCTGAACCCTGAACCCATGAACGGTTACGTTAATCTTTGCTTAACTTGAAATAGATACTATCTACCAGGGCCTGCCAACTGGCCTCAATGATATTCTCTGAAACACCTACTGTATTCCAAATATCTTTGCCATCCCTTGACTCAATTAAAACCCGAACCCTTGCTGCTGTTCCAGCACTGCCTTCCAGAACCCTCACTTTAAAATCAACCAGCCTCATCTCTTGTATTCTGGGATAAAATTTGATCAATGCCTTACGAAGGGCATTATCTATAGCATTCACAGGACCGTTTCCTTCAGCAGCTGTAAGCTCCTCCTCTTCCCCTACTGATATCTTAATAGTAGCCTGAGATATTGACTGACCATCTTTATTTTTCTCATTAATTACTCTTAAAGACAGCAATGAAAAAGGTTCTCTAAATTGACCCGTTGTCTTCTTCATTAGGAGTTCAAGGGAGCCTTCAGCAGCATCGAATTGATATCCCTGATCCTCCATTTGTTTAATCTCTTTTACAATCTTCTGGCTGTCATAACTATTTCCCCCTAATGCAAGACCCATCTCATTGGCCTTGTATTCAATGTTACTTTTTCCTGAGAGATCTGAAACAAGTACACGGCGCTTATTTCCGACAGTACCAGGTTCGATATGCTCATAGGCGAGGGGGTTTTTCAAAATTGCACTCGCATGTACTCCGCCTTTATGGGCAAAGGCACTTCGCCCTACAAAAGGCCTTTCATTTAATGGTGGCATATTTGCTATGTCACTGACATATCTGGAAATCTCGGTCAGGTGTTTTATTTTGGAGTCATCAATACATTTTTTGCCCATTTTTAATTGTAGATTAGCTATTACAGAGATTAGATCCGCATTTCCACAGCGCTCTCCATAGCCATTTATAGTGCCATGAACCATTTTTACGCCTACTTCAACAGCAGCTATGGAGTTTGCTATAGCCAATCCACAGTCGTTGTGTGTATGGATACCAAGAGGAGTGCCTGGTAATGATTCTCTGGCTGTTGCCACTATCTCTTTTAAATCACGTACCATGGTACCCCCATTGGTATCGCAGAGTACAATAGTATCGGCCCCTCCAGAGATTGCTGCCTGAATAGTTTTCAAGGTATATTGGGGATTAGCCTTATAGGCGTCAAAAAAATGCTCAGCATCGAAAATAACCTCTTTGCCTTTTGATTTGAGATACTTGATTGAGTCAAAGATCATTCCTAAGTTTTCCTCCAACGGAACGCCCAATATCTCTGTTACATGAAGATCCCAGCACTTCCCAAATATGGTAATTGTCAGGGTTTCAGCCTGTAATAATGCTTTCAAATTAGGGTCCTTTTCTGGCAGTATGTTTGCTTTTCTGGTGCTGCCAAAGGCAGTCAGACGAGCTCCTTTAACCTTTGCTTCCTTTGCCATCTGAAAAAAGCGTATATCTTTCGGATTTGAACCAGGCCAGCCACCTTCTATATACTGAACACCAAGGTCAGCCAGTTTTTGGGCAATGCGTAGTTTTTCCTCAGCAGAGAAATTGATTTGTTCACCTTGGGTACCATCTCTTAGTGTGGTATCGTAGATTAAGACGTGCTCATCCATAATCTAGTCTCCTTTTAAAGCAAAAAAACCCGCTATCAGGCAGGCCTGATAGCGGGTTTTGTAAATCTTTTAAAACATTATGTCATTATCAGGCCCGGTAGCTTTAAGTTACCTTGCAGAAGGATAAGCAACAGGGAAATTATAATTATCCCTGTTGCCACCCCGATAATGCCTATAATTTTTTGAATTCCTAAAATCATTTTTTTAATTGATATTTAATAATGTTAACCGGTGTTTCTTATATATAAATAAAAGACTTTTGTCAAGATTTTTTCATTTTTTTTATTTTTTCAATTTTTGCGGCCAGTTGGAAAGACGCATCATTCAATATAAAACTCACATTAAATATTACTCCTTATCTTCAAAACGGAATTTAGGTTCAATAGAGCTCATTTCCCCCAGGTTAAAGGCACCCATATCCCAAGGCGCTATCCAAGAGGCCCTTCTCGCATTTTTCGGATCGGCTAATTTAGTTAAGGTGCTTTAATATGGAAAGAGCTTTCAGTAATCAACTACAGTTCTTTCCGGACAAAATAGGTACATTGCTGGGTAAAAGAGACTAAAGCATCAAGTTTTTCCCTGGCACGGCCAGAATCTATGGATTCTTTTGCCCTTTCGATACCCTCTTTAAAATCGCCATCAAGACCTGCTGCCACAAAGGCAGCTGCCGCATTGAGCAGGACCATATCCCTCTTCGGTCCTTTCTCTCCATCCAAGATTTCCCTAATAATGCGGGCATTCTCCTGTGCATTGCCTCCTCTTATATCGTCGGGCTCTGCTCTTTTGAACCCATACTCCTCTGGAGTTATGTTGAAGGTATTAATCTTCCCATCCTTTAGATGAGATATCCTGGTAGGCCCGCAAATACTTATTTCATCAAATGTCCCCTCCCCACAGACCACAAATGCCTCCCTGGTCCCGAGTCTTTTAAGTACATGGGCCATCTTCTCAGTCAGATCAGGGTCATAGACTCCCAGGATCTGAGCCGTGGCACCTGCCGGGTTGGTCAGAGGGCCCAAAAGGTTAAAAATAGTACGGATCCCTATCTCCCGTCGGGGTCCAGTGGGGTATTTCATGGCCCC
Source organism: Desulfobacteraceae bacterium (assembly GCA_030615565.1). GTDB lineage: Bacteria > Desulfobacterota > DSM-4660 > Desulfatiglandales > B25-G16 > B33-G16. Next base: position 9,669 of record JAUWZC010000071.1, read on the forward strand.
ATAAAAAAGCGGTGCATAGAGAAAGCCTATCCCTACTTCATGGAAACATCTTTCAACATCAGATCGAGTAATATCAAGTTTCAGATCCAGCGCTTCGAGCACTGTGGCACTCCCGCAGTGGCTGGAAACCGCTCGGTGGCCATGTTTGGCCACCCTAATCCCACCTCCAGCGACAACAAGTGCAGTTGCTGTAGATACATTAAAGGTATTGGTCCCATCTCCGCCTGTCCCGCAGGTATCGAGGATGGTTTCGTCCTCTATATTTATTTCATCCCGATCAATGTTTACCAGATGATTGTTGGGGCCTATTTTCTCTGCCCTCGCCCTCATTGCCCTGGCAGCACCGGTAATCTCGTCCACCGTCTCCCCCTTAATCCTAAGGGCCGTGATAAACGAGCCGATCTGGGCAGGTGTTGCCTTACCGTTTAAAATCTCATCCATAGTGCCTTCCATCTCTTTTTCTGTTAGATCATCCCCTTGAACCACCTTTGCAATAGATTCTTTTATCATTTT
>JAUWZC010000239.1 GCA_030615565.1 Desulfobacteraceae bacterium
AAATCTTTCATCCCTTCCCCCTCTTTGATTTTTCTTTATACCTTTCCTTTAACTCCTCTTCTACTGATTCAGGCACCTTTGAATATCTGGAAAACTCCATGGTAAACTCTGCCTTTCCTTGAGTTAAAGATCTCAGGGTGGTAGCATATCCAAACATCTCTGCCAGAGGAACTTCAGCCTCAACGGTTGTAAACATCCCATCTTCCGCTGAGCTCATGATTAAGCCCCTGCGCTGATTGATAGAAGACATAACATTTCCCTGGAACTCAGAGGGACATTCTACCGATACCTTCATAATCGGCTCTAATATCACCGGCTTGGCCTTTAAATAGGCCTTTTTAAAGGCACCTATAGCAGCCTGGATAAATGCCCTATCAGAGGAATCAACCGCATGATGCTGTCCATCATTGACAGTAATCCTTAACCCGAGAACCGGAAATCCTATCAAGAGGCCTTTTTTCAGGCATGACTGGAAGCCCTTATCAACAGCAGGTATAAATTCAGTTGGAATGACACCACCTTTCACATTGCTTATAAATTCATAGACACCTTCTTGTGAGGGTTCCATGAATCCGGCAACTCGCCCATACTGCCCTGCCCCACCTGTCTGCTTCTTATGGATATAATTAAACTCCGCCCGCCGTGAGATGGCCTCCCGATAGGCCACCTGGGGGATCCCAGTATCCACCTCCGCCCCAAATTCCCTTTTCATCCGCTCCACATATATCTCAAGATGTAATTCTCCCATCCCGGAGATAATGGTTTGGCTGGATTCTTTGTCTACCTGGGACTGAAAGGTAGGATCTTCCCTGATAAATCGATTGAGGGCCTTGGCCATATTGGTATCAGATTTATTGTCCTTTGGTAATACGGTAAGGGAAATAACCGGTTCCGGAATAAAGATGGAAGTCATGGTGTAGTTTAAGCGGCCATCAGTAAAGGTATCCCCTGAAAAGCAGTCAACCCCAAAAAGGGCAACAATGTCGCCTGCACCGGCCCTGGGTATATCTTCCATTTCATCGGCATGCATACGGATGAGCCTCCCCACCTTGATCTTTTTCCTTGTTCTGGTATTTATCAGACCATCCCCTTTTGCAATGGAGCCCTGATAGATCCTCAGATAGGTGAGTTGCCCATAGGGGGTTACCTCCAATTTGAAGGCCAAGCTCACCAAGGGATCATCAGGATTCGAGGAAAGCAATACCTCTTTTTCCTCCTGATCCATATCCATTGCACTACTTTCTACCTCTGCCGGTGAAGGGAGGTAGTTGGTAACAGCATCGAGTACAGGCTGAACCCCGATATTTTTGTACGCCGACCCAATAAAGACAGGGGTTAACTGTCTTGAGATTGTCCCTTTTCTTATCGCCTTATGTATCAATTCCTCCCTGACACTGCCATCTAAGATAGCCTCCATCAAGGCATCTGAAAACATAGAAGCAGCGTCCAGCAACTCCTCTCTTTTGAGAGTGGCCTCATCAAGGAGGTGAGATGGAATATCTCCTTCTTTAATGTCCTCCCCAAAGGGCCCTTCAAAATAGATAGCCTTCATAGAAACCAGATCTATCACACCAGAAAAATCTCTTTCCAGTCCTATTGGTATCTGCATGAGTACGGCATTATGATTCAATCTTTCTCTAAGCTGGCCCACAACCCGGTATGGATCAGCACCTGCTCGATCACATTTATTGATAAAGGCCACCCTCGGTACTTTATACCTATTCATCTGTCGATCAACGGTTATGGACTGGGATTGCACACCTCCTACCGCACACAGGACCAGTATGGAACTATCAAGCACCCTGAGAGCGCGTTCAACCTCAATGGTGAAATCCACATGCCCGGGTGTATCTATAATATTGATCTTATGCCCCTTCCATTCACAGTAGGTTGCAGCAGAGGAAATGGTAATACCTCTTTCCTTTTCCAGCTCCATAGAATCCATCTTGGCACCAACCCCATCTTTTCCCTTTACCTCATGGACGGCAGATATCCTTTTTGTATAGTAAAGTATCCTTTCCGTCAGGGTGGTCTTACCAGAGTCAATATGTGCACTGATGCCTATATTTCTTAGGTATTGAATATCACCAACCATCAACATCTCCTTTTGTGAATAACTCAGTCCTTTAACTCGAGTTTAACACCTCAATGGGGCTCGCTCAAATGAAGGCCATTTTAAATACTACTAATAGAGTAATATGGCAAGGAAGAATTTGCTCTCATCGTAATAGAAAAATATTTACTAAGGAAAGATTTATAACTCATAAGTTCTTAAAAGATGTGACTTTCTATAAAAAGCCTATCCTATCATTGACAGCAAAGAACAAGAATGATATGCTTTAATTAGAAAGATAAAAGCCTTTTTATCCAATTAAAGGAGAAGATCATGGATGAGAAAAAAAGAGACCCTGAAACTGATAGATATGAAGATCTTTTGACTGGTAAAATTCCTTCCGAGGGTGAAATTATTTTAAAGGTTGGTGAAAGTGTCAAAGAGATTAGAGAAAAAAAGGGTTTGAGCTTGAAAGATATTTCCCAAAGAACAGGATTACAACCTGAGTTCCTGATGGATGTAGAAAAAGGGAAAATATCTCCACCCCTGGGAGCTATTATCAAATTGGCAAAGGCACTTGAAATGAAAATGGGCTATTTTATATCCGGTGCTGAAAACCTCCCTTACACAATTGTACGAAAAAACGACCGCAAGCTTATCTCCAGATATGACTCTAAAAAAAGTCAAACATATGGTTACGAATTTATATCCATGGCTCCTCACAAAAAAGATCGGCATATGGAACCTTTCCTGGTAACACTGGAGCCATCCAATATAGAAGAACGTTCAACTCATGATGGTCAAGAATTTATATTTGTTCTCGAAGGCACAATGGAGGTTCGCCTTGGAGAAGAGACCCACCTTCTTGAACCAGGTGACGCCATATACTACGATTCGACTGTTTCCCATTTAGTAAAATGCCATGGCAGAGACAAGGCAAAGATATTAGCTGTACTCTATGCTGAATAACAAAAGAGAGGTTTTTTTATATTAACAATAATTTTATACGATTGAATTTAGAAATTTTTTATTGGTAATAAGATGATTGCATTTGACCTAACTTGCTCAAATGGACACAGCTTTGAAGGCTGGTTCAAGGATCTCGAATCATTTAACGAGCAAAATTCAAAGGGGATGATCACATGCCCCTTTTGTAAAAACACAAATATAACCAGGATATTCTCTCCAGTAGCCATTAAGAGTAGCCAAGGAGAAGAAAAGCCAAGAGAGGTTGAGCCTGATTATAAAAAACTCGCCAATGGTATAATGGAGTATATAAAAAATAATTTTGACAATGTAGGTACCGATTTTTCGAAGGAGGCCCTGAAAATGCATTATGGCGTAGCGGAAAAAAGGAATATAAGGGGCTCCGCTACAGCAGTAGAAGAGGAAATTCTAAAAGAAGAGGGAATTAAATTTTTCAAGATTCCCTCTATCAAACCTAAAGATGATGACA
>JAUWZC010000028.1 GCA_030615565.1 Desulfobacteraceae bacterium
TTTTCAATCAGGAAGGCATCATCTGTTGCCTTTTCCCAACCATGTGTGAGTGCCTCTTGATGAGCTAGATTTATATCCTCCCATCTAAAGATCTGGGGGGTTTGAATTAACCATAACTGGCTTCGATCAACTGATCTTAGAACCCTGCCCTGGCCATCTATCTCTTTAACCGTTTCTTTAACAGGAAGGCCTGTAATCACTGCCCTAAAATCTTTAGCAGCCTTGATTACCCTTTCGATGAGCCCATTTGTAACTAAAGGCCTGACACCATCATGGATAAGCACCCACCTACAGGAATTAGCAACAGACTCAACTCCTTTCCTTACGGAATCCTGCCTTCTTTTTCCTCCGACAATAACCTTAAAAACCTTGCTCAGTTTATACCTATCCACTATTTCCCGTTTGCAATAATCAACATCATCTTGAGAAACTACAAGGACTATCCTGTCAATTAGATTACATTTCTGGAAATGGCTCAATGTAACTGCTAATATTGGCTTCCCGCATAGATCTATAAATTGCTTTGCCTTTTCAAAACCCATCCTAGTTCCCGAGCCTGCAGCGGGAATAATTGCTATTACCTGGTCGGGGATATTATTACTTTTTTGACTGACCATGATTGTAAATAGGTCTTATCCCTGAAAAGTAGACTTCTAAAGGTGGGGAGTTTTTGAGGGTCTAAGCCTGGGATATCTTTCTTGTTTCTTTCTTTAGCCTATTTATCTTCCTCCTCAATATATGAACCATCCGCTTATCCTTTGCCTTCCTTGCCTCTTCTCTCTTAGCCTTAAGCTCTATAATCTTTGTTTTGAGTTGTTTAACGGTGATAGCTCCCTTTTCAATCTTTTCTTTTGGGGCCTTTTTTTCTTCAATTCCCTTTGCCTTTTTAATTGCCGCTAATAATTCAGCCTTCTTCATTGCATGAATACCAACTAAGTCGGTAATTTCAGCGGCTAATGCCTTCAACTCCTTAACGGTCATCCGATCTAAATCTTTTTCTTCCTTATGTTCCTTTTTTTCCTCTGCACCCATAAGTTTCTCCTTAAATTAGTTCGCTTCGCCCACTACTCCATTAATCCAACACTCCATCATTCCATGCGTATGATACCATTGACACTAAAATACCTATGATTTCCCTGAGTTTTAGAATTTCTGCGATATTTATCTATTCTTTTTCTTTCTTAAAAAATGGTTTAAACAGATCAATGGGAATTGGAAATAGTGTAGTTGAATTGCTCTCGGCTGAAACCTCCCTCAGGGTTTGAAGGTATCGTAACTGCAAGGCATAGGGATAGTCTTCTATCTTCTTGGCTGCCTCTGCCAGCTTGTCAGCTGCCTGAAACTCACCTTGTGCATTAATAACCTTTGCCCTTCTCTCCCTTTCAGCCTCTGCCTGCTTTGCCATAGCCCTCTGCATCTCAGCAGGAAGATCAATATGCTTTACCTCTACATTAGAGACCTTGATCCCCCAGGGATCAGTATGTTTATCCAGTATCCCCTGCAACGTGGTATTTATCTTTTCTCTCTCTGATAAAATCTCATCTAATTCCACCTGTCCGCACACACTTCTCAAGGTTGTCTGGGCAAGTTGAGAGGTAGCAAAAAGGTAATTTTCTACCTCAATAATGGCATTGTTTGGATCCATAACCCTGAAATAGATAACCGCATTCACCTTAAGGGAGACATTATCCCTTGTGATCACATCCTGGGGAGGGACATCCATGGCCACAAGGCGAAGACTAACCCTGATCAATTTATCAACAATCGGGATAATGATAACAAGCCCGGGTCCCTTTGTGCTTTTTAATACCCTTCCTAACCTGAAGACAACACCCCTCTCATACTCTCTCAGGATCTTGATGGCTGCGCTCAGAAAGAGTATGAGCAACACAATTGCAAGAATATAAAACATAATAACCTCCTTTAATTGATTATTGACGATTGATGATTGACGATTGATAACTTTTATCCATAGGAATCTTCAATTTTCAATTTTCAATCTTCAATTCCTAACTTTTCAACTATCAGCTCAAGGCCCCTTGAACCTATAACCCTTACCTTCTCTCCCTGCTCAGCAACCTCTGTACTTGTAGCATTCCAATATTCCCCATGGGCAAAGATTAACCCAACAGGGGCAATCCTTTCCTCTACAACACCAATCTTACCGATCAATCCTTCCATCCCGCTTGTTGGTTTACTCCTATAAGCCCTGAATGCCAAAAAGGCGATTATAATAAAAAAACCACCTATCATAACAGTAGTAGGCATTATGAGTTTCAAGGATACCCTAATATTCTCAAAAAGCATTATAGAGCCAAGGGTCAGAGAAATGAGACCAGCCACAGATAAAAGGCCATAACTTGAAACCTTTATCTCTGCTATAAAGAATATAATTGCCAGGGCAATAAGGAGAAGCCCTGCATAATTTACCGGTAATGTCTGAAAGGCAAAGAAGGCTAATATGAGGGAAATAGCACCTATAACACCAGGAAGGATGCCTCCAGGATGGGCAAGCTCAAAATAAAGGCCAGCCATTCCAATCATCATAAGGACATAGGCTATATTTGGATTGCTGATAGTATTTAATACCCTATCCCTCCACCCCGGAGTAACATAGGTCAATTTCAGTCCCTTGGTCTCTAATTTTACTTTACTTTCGCCCAGCACAATCTCCTTGCCATCTAAAAGTTCTAAAAGATCATCTATATCCCTTGCCACCAGATCAACTACCTTTTTTTTGACTGCCACATCTGCTGTTATACTAACGCTTTCCCTTATAGCCTTCTCAACCCAGTCTTGATTCCTTCCTCTGTCTTTCGCAATACTCCTGACATAGGCAACCATATCATTTACTACCTTCTCAGACATGGTTTTGCTAATCTCTTTGCCATCGGCGCTGACAGGATGGGCTGCACCTATGTTTGTTTGAGGGGCCATGGCTGCAACATGGGCCGCTATAGTAATCATTACCCCGGCTGAGGCTGCTCTTGCACCTCTTGGTGCAACATAAACCACAATCGGGATAGAAGAATTCAATATAGCCTTCACGATGCTCCTCATAGAGGAATCAAGTCCACCAGGAGTATCCAGCCTAATAATGACTAACTTGTGTTTGCTGGCTTCAGCACGCTTCAGGCCCTTTATTACAAATTGGGCTGTGCCAGGATTAATAGTACCCTCAAGCTCAATCACCATGGCACTATTTTGCTCGGCCTGGACATTATGGATAAATAGTCCTATGATGAAGACAACAATAAAAATGATAAAAAAAGGTTTTTTAATTCTTATTTTAATCACTTAACCCCCTTGGATCTTTTAGCCCTAACTTTTTCATGATCTCTTGCATATCCTCCCAAACTGACCTTTTTGCTTGAGGATACCTTAAAAGATATGCCGGGTGATAGGTGGGCATTAAAGGAATGCCCTTAAATGACTGCCACTGACCTCTATCCCTTGTTATTTTAAAATCTTTATGTACAAGGCTCTGAGCAGATATTCTGCCAATGGCACAGATGATCTCTGGTTTAATTAAAGAAATCTGGGCCTCTAAAAAAGGAAGGCACATCTTTATCTCATCTTGCTCTGGATCTCTATTATGTGGAGGATGACATTTAACTATATTACATATATAAACCTCATCTCTTGTCAAACCCATAGCCTTTATAATATCAGTAAGGAGTTTACCTGCCTGACCTACAAAGGGTTTACCTGCTAAATCTTCGTCCACTCCAGGGGCCTCACCAACAAAGACAAGTCTAGCATCAGGTGGTCCCTCACCAAAGACAATGTTTTTTCTTTCTTTACTCAGTTTGCACTGATCACAAGTACTGATAAAATTTTCTAATTCCTCAAGGTTATTACAGTAAAAGTTCTCCTTTAGGGCTTCTTTATCCAATTGAAGACCCTTTCTAAGGTAATTCAGACTATTAGCAGACAGAATTGGGGCATCAAGCCCAATCTCCTGATTGTTTATCAACTGCCTTTTTACCTGATCGAGTAAATCCATTAACTCTTCTCTTGTGTTCATTTAGTCCTTAACACCTTTATCCTGTCTAGTATTCTATCTGCTATATCATCTTTTGACATTAAGGGAATTACTTCCTCGTTTCCTTCTCTATCAATCATTCTGACCTCGTTTGTCTCCGCTGCAAACCCCCTATCATTTTTTGAGACATCATTAAGGACAATTAAGTCCAGATTCTTCTTTTTTATTTTATCCAGTGCGTTTGCTACATGATCAGTAGTCTCTGCAGCAAAACCAACCAAAGTAATTTCTCCCTTATCCTTTCCAAGCTCTGCCAGGATATCCGGTGTAGGTATCATCTCTACTATTGTTGGACCTTGTTTTTTCTTCTCCTTTTCTGGGGCCTTGTTCAGGGGTTTGTAATCACTTACAGCAGCTGCCTTGATAACCACATCCTTGCTCCTATAATGATCCATTACCGCCTCTCTCATCTCTTCTGCTGTCTCAACATTAAGCATATGTATCCCTTTAGGTGGATCAAGATGTGTTGGTCCAGTTACCAATGTAACCTCTGCCCCTCTCCTCCGTGCAGCCCTCGCTATAGCATAGCCCATCTTGCCTGTAGATTTATTGGTTATCATCCGCACCGGATCAATATATTCAATTGTTGGACCTGCAGTAATAAGAGCCTTTAACCCCTGCAAATCCTGATCGGCAAGCAAACATCTTATCTCTTCCAGAATAGCCAACGGATCAGGAAACCTACCCAATCCTACTAATCCAGAGGCTAAAACGCCCTCTTCCGGATCCATCACTACAAAACCCCTCTCTTTCAGGCTCAGGATATTGGCCTGGACTATACTATTTGCAAACATTTCCTTATCCATAGCAGGACAGATAAGAATCTTAGCAGTGGCTGCCAGGATGAGGGTAGAAAGAAAATCATCTCCGATTCCGTGGGCAATCTTTCCTATAAAATTTGCCGTAGCTGGTGCAATTATTATAAGATCACTCTTCTGCCCCAATGATACATGATCAATTGATGTTCCAGGCTGTGAAAACATGTCCTCTATTACCCTATTGCCAGAGAGTGTTTCAAATGTGAGAGGGGTTACAAACCATGTGGCATTTTCGGTCATTCCTACTTGTACTACTGCACCAGCCTTCTTTAGATGCCTCACCAACTCAGTAGATTTATAAGCTGCTATACTTCCCGTTATACCAAGGACTATCTTTTTGCCACCTATATTGGTCATGGGAAAAATTTTCTCCTGCCCATAATAAATTGATTTTACATCAGGATTTTGACATTCACATAGGCACTATTTCTATTTAAAGGGAAAATATATGATTTGGCAACAAAAAACTAAATATCTACTTTTCTTTCAAGTTAATTTTAGGGGATGAAGTCCTCTTTTTGGGTGGCTAACAAGAGGGTTTTAGATCTATTATCATAGGCAGAATATAAGGGCTGGATTATCTGTTAAAAAGAAGAAAAAGATCATCTTCTTTAATACTATGAAATCTTATTTTTTTTAGCCTTGATCTATGGCCGGATATAATCTCAATTCTTTCTCTAGCAACCTTTAGGCACTTGGACAATAATAGTATCAGATCCCTATTTGCTAATCCATCAACAGGTGCTGATTTCACCTTTACCTTTAAGATATCCCCTTCAAAACCAACTATCTGATTTATAGAAGAACGAGGTACTACTTTGACTGAAACAACAGGATCACCCACTATCTTGCACCAAGGTGTACCGCGAAATGGAGTAAACTGTCAACCACAAAGGTTTGAATGAATATAATAGCCAAAATAGCAAGAATGGGTGAAAAATCGAAACCGGCAAAATTTATCGGCAACCTCTTTCTAATATTATAAAGAACAGGTTCAGTTACAGCATATAAGAATCTCACAATAGTATTGTATGGGTCAGGGTTCACCCAAGAGATTATGGCCCTTCCAATGATAATCCACATATATATAGTACAACCTATGTTCAGTATCTTTGCTACGGCTATTAGAAAATTAGCTAGAATAAACATTTTTTTATCTCCAGATAGATGAACCCTGTTACGTAACTTATTGGGTTCTCAGCAATATCTGTGTTTTACCAAAGAAACATACGCCATTTTTAAAAAAGAAATCAAAAAATCACGTTATAGGGTGAAGATGCTAGAGCAGGCCATAAGCCGGGTTCTGTTTCCCGTATCAGTTACCCTTTACGGGACAATGATCATTCATCTATTCCCAATATTGCTATTGGGATAAAGCGACCTACCCAGGAACTCGGACGGGTAGCCCTCAAATGTCCCTCTATTTGGTCTTGCTCCGGGTGGGGTTTACCAAGCCTCCGATGTCACCACCGGAGCGGTGAGCTCTTACCTCGCCTTTTCACCCTTACCTGGCACTTCACTGCCATGTGATTTTAAACCACAATCTGAGTGCCGGGCGGTATATTTTCTGTGGCACTTTCCTTCCCGTCACCGGGACTCCGTGTTACGGAGCACCCTACCCTATGGAGCCCGGACTTTCCTCCCTTCGTTATTGGGGTAAGGTTTTGGGCTTACCCCTTACGAACAGCGACCATTTGTCCTGCTCTAACACCAATACACTTTCTATTTTCGATTGCAGATTGCCTGCTTCCGATTGATGAAAAATCCAAAATAGGAAATCCTTAAATTCACAATCCCTGGCCCAGACCCGCCTGCCAGATGGCGGGCAGGCCTAGTTTATAGGCTTAATAGGTTGATCCGAGCATGCAGTGTCCTATAGATTTAGTAAGCTGATTCAAGCACGTCGCGCCTCCCGATCCCGTACCCGTCTCGGGACGGGGAGGGCAGGCCGCAATCTAAAATCGAAAATCCTTAAATCTCTTTATCGTCTACCCAATAAATAATCCTGCTGCAATTAGGACAACTTATTATAGAACCTCCTCTAATTAATTCGTTATATTGTTGGGGTGGAATACCCAAGTTACAACCCTGACAGATGGTATCTATTACTTGAGCTACTACTCGTCCTTTTAAATGCTTCTTTAGTCTACCATACCTCTCGAAGAAATCCTTATCAACATCTTGGCACAAATGAATCCTTTTCTCATTAAGAAATTTCACCTCTTTATCAAGATCTCTCATTTTTTTTGAAAATTCTTCTTTCTTGCTTTTATATTCTTTTTCAGACTCCTTCCGGTTAACATTATTGTCAGCGCACTCCTTTTCCTGAATCTCAATATCCTCCATGCATTTTATCACTACCTCTTCTTTTTGGAAAGTAAGCTCTTTAAGCTCTTCAATCTCTTTCAATACTGCTTGATATTCCTTATTTGACTTGACATCGTTAAGCCTTGCCTTGCTTTTTTGAAATTTAAGCTCTATCTCTTCCAACTCCCTCTCAACTGTTCTCCTCCTTTTTTTTTGCTCTTCAAGGGTAGATAAATCTTGTTCCATGGCATTCTTTAAAAGATCAAGATCCTCTTTTAATTTTTCAATCTCCTTAGGGGACTCTTCTTTTTCCCTTTTTATCTCATCAAATCGAATATCAATTGACTGTATCATCAAGATTCCCTCAAGCTTCTTATCCAATTTCATGCCGTATATAGTCTTTATTAAAAAAAATGAGAGGGTGCCCTATTTTAAAAGGCCACCCTCGTTTCCTTAAGATACACATTTTAAAAGACACCCAGCAATAATTAAGCATCTTTTCCTGTCTGATGGGCCCACCTGGTCTCGAACCAGGGACCTACCGGTTATGAGCCGGTGGCTCTGCCAGCTGAGCTATGGGCCCCCTTTAATATTATGGTAACTGAATTAAAAATTAGATGTCAAGGAAAATAAAAGCTTTAGAGGCCTTAATTAAAATTCAGTAAAGCTCTCTAATATTTTCCTTCTCCTCGGGTGCCTTAGTTTCCTTAGTGCCTTAGCCTCTATCTGCCTTATTCTTTCTCGTGTAACATTAAATTCTCTACCCACCTCCTCTAAGGTGTGATCAGCCTTTTCACCTACACCGAATCTCTTTCTTAATACCTTTTCTTCTCTGGGAGTCAGGGTAGTCATAACCTTCCTTGTTTGCTCACTTAAGTCAAATTTTGTAACTGCCTCAACTGGAGACATTATCTTCTTATCTTCTATAAAATCCCCTAAATGGCTATCCTCTTCTTCTCCTATGGGTGTTTCTAGGGAAATGGGCTCTTTGGCTATCTTTAAAACCTTGCGTACCTTTTCTAGGGGGAAACCCATCTTTTCTGCAATCTCCTCCGGGTTCGGCTCCCTACCACGCTCTTGAACTAGGCTTCGAGAGATCTTAATAAGCTTGTTAATCGTCTCTATCATATGAACCGGTATCCTTATCGTTCTTGCCTGGTCAGCAATGGCCCTTGTTATAGCCTGCCTGATCCACCAGGTAGCATAGGTGCTAAATTTATACCCCCTTTGGTATTCAAACTTATCTACCGCTTTCATCAAGCCGATATTCCCCTCCTGGATAAGATCAAGAAATTGAAGACCTCTATTTGTATATTTCTTTGCAATACTTACCACCAATCTAAGATTAGCTTTTATTAGTTCATTCTTAGCAGCCTCTGATTTCCTTAAACTATCATCTATCTCCTTATTTATTTTTTTCATTTCTTTTAAGGACATAGTTGTCTTATTCTCTATTGCATCAATACAATCCTTAGTTTCTTCTATCGTGTCTATAAGAAACAAGAGTTCTTCTTTTGGTAAATTCAAGGCTTTAACCTTCTTGCCACCCTCTTCATTTTTTGAAAATTCCTCCAGACATTTCTCTAGATAAGAAATTGATTTCCCACCTGCCTTTAGAAGACAATCAGTCAACGTTATTTCTAATTCTTCTAAACGCTTAAGGATCTCCTTAAATATTTGTACCATCTTCTGGATATGCCCTTTTTCCAGTTTAAATGACTTCATCGTCTCGAATATCGCCTGTTGTGTTTTACTAATGGTGGCATTTAATCTTTTCCTTTGAGCTGTATCACAATAATCCTTTAATCCATTCCATGCAGTACAGGTTTCCTCATCCAAGGCATCCATCTTGTTGATGAGACCAAGCAAGAAATCCCTCCTCTGACCGATTTGATGCAAATTATATTCATCCTCTATATCATTAACAATATCTCTTACTTTTATTTCTCCGGCCGCTAAATCCCTGCCTAACTCTGTTATATATTCTATACCGACCCTACATCTAATAAGGTCATTTAGTACCTGATTTTCTCCGGTTTCAATCCTCTTTGCTATCTCCACTTCTCCTTCTCTACTCAGCAATGAAATAAGACCCATCTCCCTTAAATACATCTTGACCGGATCATAGGTCTTTGCAGTAAAATCCTCCTCAAGTTCGCTCAATGAATGCTTCCCTTTTTTGTCTTCTTCATCTGCCTCCTCTGTCTTTTTAACTTTTTCAATCTGTCCACCAACAGGTTCACTTACTACCTTAATATTCAAATCTTCAAACATCTGCAATAGATCATCAATCTCTTCTGATGATATTATGTCATTAGATAGATCTTCATTCAGCTCTTTGTAGGTAATATAACCCTTATCCTTGCCGATGTTGATCAATCTCCTTAAGTTAATCTCATTACCAATTTTTTCCATGTAAGACCTCCTGATAATGTCCGTTGAAAGTTGTCAGCATCTGGCTCCGACGCTGCCTCTCGGCCATGAGCCTGTCGAGAGCCCCTCGGCCGTGAGCTCGGAGCCGAATGGCCTCTAGGTCGAACGACTCAAGGCCGAATGGCTCTTCGGAGTCATTCATGAAAGAAACTTTAAGCCGAGCATGGAGATGTCTTTTCCACATTTAGTTTCTTAGGAGTTGTTAGTGTGTTTTGGTTTTGTTACGTTTTTGCTATTTGAATCAAGATCTTGTTTTTCTCTGATCAGACGATTTAACATTTCCATATCACCTTCAGCTGATGCCTTTCTGATAGATTGAGAGACCTTGACTCTGGTTATCTTTTTTTCAAATTCACTAACTGCCTGGCTAACCGATTCCTCAGAATAAAAAGGTTTAGACATTAAAATTACTCTAAACTGTTCTTTTGCTACAGGGGTATCAAGAAATTCCTCAATCCTATCCAGGTTTCCTTCAGAGGGAAATTTTTCCATTATCACCTCGATAATCTTATTGATCTCTGGATCAGAAACAATCAATCCCCATTCCTGATCCCTGAAGGTGTCAATCTTTTCTGGGTAATAGACCAAAAGGTTGAGAAATTGTAAATCAGAACCATATTTCCTTGGATCTTGAACAGTAGAAAATCTGCCTTTAAGCTGAGAGGCGTTGGTGTGATGCCTTAATTCTTCCCATACGGTAGCCTCATTTATACCTGTCTTTTCTGCAAACCTGTGTACATATAAAGACCTGGTAGCTCCCTGGTCTAAGTTTATAAATACAGGCAAAACCTCTTTCAATACCCTAATCTGTCCATCAACGCCGGTATCCATATTTGCTAATGCCTGATCCAGATAAAAATCAAAAATAGATGCTGCTCTCCCTAATAGTTTTTTAAAGGCATCTGAACCATGTTTATTTACAAAGCTATCCGGGTCTTCATCTTGAGGAAGGACAACAACCTTTGCGGAAATTCCTTCATTTAAGAACAAGGGGAAGCTTTTCAAGGCAGCCTTTCTTCCCGCTTCATCAGGGTCAAATAAAACTACTACATCTTTTGTATAACCTTTTAATCTCCTTATCTGATCACTTGTGAGTGCGGTCCCCAAGGTGGCAATTACATTTGAAATGCCATGCTGCCTAAGAACCAGCATATCCAAATATCCTTCTACAATTATTGCCAGACCCTTTTCCCTAATGTTGGCATATGCAGAATCAAGGCCATATAAGTAATATCCTTTATGGTATATCGGTGTTTCAGGTGTATTAATATACTTAGGCAGTGAATCATCTAAAATCCTGCCCCCAAAACCGATATTATGATGATTAAGATCAAATATAGGAAATATTATTCTGCCCCTGAAACGATCATAATATTCTTCATTGTCTTTAGGAACAAGAAGCCCAGCTTTTGCTGCTCTATCCAGGGCACTATTTTTCGATCTTAGGTAATTGACCAATCCGTCCCATCTTTTAACTGCATATCCAAGTCTAAAGTTTGAGATCGTTTCTTGAGATATATGGCGCCTCGAAAAATAGTCCCTGCCTGGTTTTCCATCAGCAGACCTTAAAAGAATATTATGAAAATACCTTCCTGCCAGGTCATTTATCTTAAATAACTGCTCCTTTAATTCGGTCTTTTTTCTATCAGCATATAAATCCCTTCTTTGAGGTAAAGGAATATTATAACGCTCAGCCAGGTCTTTTAGAGATTGTGGAAAAGCAAGGTTGTGATACTCCATCCAAAAGGTAAAAACATCACCACCCTTACCACAACCGAAACAATGATATATCTGTTTGTTCTGGTTAACGGTAAAAGAAGGCGATCTTTCAGAATGAAATGGACAAAGCCCAACATAGTTTTGCCCCCTCTTCTTTAGCTCGACATACTGCCCAATCACCTCAACAATATCTGCTGCCTTCTTTATCTCTTCTTTTGCCTCTGATGAATCCACCTGTTCACCTTAACGTTTCAAAACTTCTATCTGCCTGAAGCAGAAAATCCTATGACTCTCAGTGGCACCCGATTTATGACATCCACATGGAATGATGGATTGTTGGAGTACCGGAGTATTGGGTAGTAATAGCGGAAACAATTATGCTTTAATTCCCCTAAACCCATCATTCCAGTATTCCATTGCTCCCTGGCCCAGACCCCTGGCCCAGACCTGGCATGCAAGGCCTGAGTTCTATAGATTATACACCCGAAGTATTACAGTTGCTCTATAGTTTTCAAGCCAAGTCGCGCCAGGGCAGGCTGACTTATAATGAGCTAATTGCATATACTCAACTCATGAGATATTACAGCGATAATATCGTATTCCATGCAAATCGCGCCCCTGGCCCAGACCTGATTATCTGGCTATATGCTTGAATACATGGAATATGCGCCAGGGCGGGCAGGGCGGGCCAATATTCCAATTAGGTCAAAGAACATAAGTTCTCGGGGTTTAAAGCTCAACCACAGTTATGCCATCATTCCCCCCGTCTCTGCCTCCTGGGATAAAATCCTTCACATAATAATTTTCTTTTAAATGCTCTCTGATAGCCTTCTTTAAGGTCCCTGAACCCATACCATGGATTATCTTTACTCTGTTATATCCATGAACCAGGGCCTGATCTATCATTCTGTCCACAAGGGGAAGTGCGTCAGTAACAGTATAACCAACAAGATTTAACTCTTTTTTAGCCATCGCTGGAGTGGACACAGACCATTGCTTTTCACTTATCTTATCTCCTTTCTTTTGAGCAGGTAGTTCTGGTTCTGGAATTAACTCAGATAAATCAACCGCAAGTTTTACATTACCTATCATAATCTGGGCATTTGAGGAGCCCTTATCAATACCAACAACCCAGCCTCTCTTTTCAGATTTCTTATGAAACACTCTCTGACCAATAGTAATGGGAACACGATTAGTTGATTTATTTTGGTCCTTTATTCCAACTATTGCATCCATCAGATCATGTTTTGCATGTGTGTATCTTTGGGTTGCCTCAGACTGGCCCTTTGCTCCTTTTTCCTTTAGATATCCTATAGCCTCGCCAAACTCCCTTTTTGCCTCAGCTAAGAGGCTCTCTGCCTTATGTTCTTTTTCAACGAGCATTTTATTTAGTTGCTCAACTAATTTTTCCCTTTCCTCCTCTAACCTTTTTTTTGATAGCTCGTATTCTTCTCTTGCCAGTGTAATCTCTTCTTTCTCTACTTTTATCTCCTCCATCATCCTGGCAAGATCTTCCATTACTGAATCGGGTCTTCCTTTTTCCTTTCCCAGATACGTAGAAGCTTTATCAATTATCTCACCTTTTATCCCTAAATCTTGGGCTATCTCAATGGCATGGCTTACACCTGGCATACCAGTTAGTAATCTAAATGTAGGTTGTCCCTTTTCGTAATCAAACTCCACTGATGCATTTTGGGCCTTTTTGTTAATCAGGCCATATCTTTTTAACCTTTGATAGTGCGTAGAGATTGCACTAAGGGAACCCTTTTGCGAAAAATAGTCCAGAATGGCCATGGCAAGTGATGTACCCTCATCCGGATCTGTACCTGTTCCCAGTTCATCCAGGATTACCAGGGAATTTTCACCTGCCTGATCTATAATCTCATTTAAATGCTCCAAACGGGCAGAGAATGTACTTAACCCTGCTGATATGTCTTGATCATCTCCAATCTCGGCCAGTATGTTATTAAAAACACTTAAAATGCTTCCCTCCTTAGCAGGAATATGCATTCCTGCCTGAGTCATAAGGGTTAAGAGACCAATTGTCTTTAATGCCACAGTCTTCCCACCCCTATTAGGACCAGAGATGATAAGAATATTTTTCTGTTCATCTATTCTGATCTCAATAGGAACTACAGGTTCTACATTTCCTGCTTTATCCCCTTTGCCGGATTCAAGATAAAGGGAAAGGAGTATAGGGTTCAAGGCATCTAAAAAATAAATAATCTTCTTTGAGGTAAGGATAGGGCTTATTCCTTTTATAGCCTTACTAAATTCTGCCCTGGCAAAAAGGCCATCAACCCTTCCCATAATCTCTAAGCAGCTAAAGAGTTCAGATGAAAAATCAGATACAAGATCTGTAAGCCTTTTTAAAACCTTTTTCTCCTCCTCCTTTTCCCTATCTGTTAATTCAACTAAATAGTTGTTTTCCTCCACAACTGCCAGTGGCTCTATAAAGCATGTGGAGTGGGTACCGGAATAACCGTGGACAATTCCCTTAATAAACCCCTTCTTATCAGTTCTAATAGAAATAACATAGCGACCATCTCTTACAGATATAAGGTTATCATCGCTAAATTCATGGCTGCTTAAAATATCATTCAGCTTTTTCTCTATTACCCTTCTTTGGGTTATCCTCTGGGATCTTAGAGAAGAAAGCAATGGGCTTGCACGATCAGATACGCCTCCATCTTCAGTAATTGACTTACCAATCTCCTTAGAGAGTATATCACAGTATGGAATATTCTCAACTATATCCCTCAAAGAAGGGCATAAGTCTCCTGCCTCACGTATCCAATTCTTTACCTGATGAGATATCCTTACGAGATTATGAATAGATAAAAATTCTTTCGGTTCGAGAAAAATTCCTTTTTTATCGGCCTTTCGTAGAATTGGCCTGAGATCGAGCAGGCTTGATAAAGGAATAAAGCCTTTAGTAAGCAGAAGTTCTTTCATCTCCGAAACAAGCCTCTGCTCAGTCTCAATAGATTCCAGTTCTTGTAATGGCTTAAGTGAAAGACAGTTTGAACGACCTAATGGAGAAGCAGCATAATGGGATAAGATATTGAGCAACCGGTAGTATTCGAGTACCCTAAGAGAGTTTTCTATCATGGAGGTTTAAAAGGATTAAACTCTATTTACCTAAGTCAATAATTCTCGAGCTATCCTATTAACTTCACGGCCATCAGCCCGTCCTGCCAATTTTGCCATAGCTGATTTCATAACCCTTCCCAAATCTTTTGGGCCGCTGGCCGAGATTTCCTCAATTACCTGAGTTAATAGTCCTTTAATTTCTTCAGTAGATAACTGGGGCGGCAAATACTTGGATAATATTTTTATCTCCGCCTCCTCTTTCTTTACAAGATCTTGGCGAGAACCCTGACCGAATTTCTCTATTGCCTCCTTACCTTTTTTTATCTCTGATGATATCACCCCCATAATCTGATCATCGGTAAGTTCCTGGCGTAACGCAACCTGTTTATTTTTGATCGCAGACTTTAGTCCCCTTAATACAGAAAGCTTTTCCTTATCTTGCTCTTTAAGTGCCTTTTTCGAATCAATAATAATATCATCATATAAGCTCATTTGGATATTCCTTTTAAGATTAACGTTTTAGTTTAAGACTATAAATTAAAATGTCAATAACAATAACACAAATATTTTAATAACTTCATTTATTTATTATATCCATAGCTTCCTCTAATTTAAGGGATCCATCATAAAGGGCCCTTCCTGTTATTATTCCACTTACTCCATCCTCTTCTAATGTCAATAGATCCTCTATATCTTTAATTGATGATATTCCACCAGCTGCTATAACTCCTACATTTATCCCTCTTGCAAATTCTCTTATACCATCTATATTTGGACCTCTTCTCATTCCATCCCTTTTTATATCTGTATAAATAAGGGCTGCGATTCCTATATCCTTAAACCTCTTTGCCAGATCAATAGCAATAATACTGGTAGGCTCTGTCCAACCTTCAACAGATACATAATTATCCTTTGAATCAATAGCTACGATAATTTTACCCGAATACCTCTTACATGCCTCCTCTACTAAGTCTGGATTTTTATAGGCAACTGTACCAATAATAATCTGATCAATACCCAGATTAATATACTCCTCTATAGTATCTAAGTCTCGAATACCGCCACCTAATTCCACCGGGATTGAGACTGCATCTATTACATTTTTTATAGCTCTTTTATTTAAAGGTTTTCCACGTACAGCCCCATCCAGATCAACAAGATGTAATCTCTCTGCGCCTTTCCTCTCCCATCGAAGGGCCATCTCTTCTGGATGATCAGAAAATATGGTCTCTTTATTCATCAAACCCTGCTCTAATCTTACACACTTACCTCCCTTAATATCTACAGCCGGAATAATGATCAACTGTGATTACCTCCCAAATCGGATCCAAAGTAAAAAAATCTTCTTCAGCACCCTCTTTGTCTTAAGCGAAGCGGACGATTAGAGAATAATGGTAATTCTGCTTAGTCCCTAATTATTCCCCAGAAAATAGTCAATCCTAAAAGGCCACCTAACATATTTAGCAAAATATCATACCAGGTAAAATATCTTAAAGGTAGCAGGCCTTGATAAATCTCGTCTATTCCGCCGACCATGCCTGTAATTGCTGCAGATCCAAAGTAAA
>JAUWZC010000036.1 GCA_030615565.1 Desulfobacteraceae bacterium
TTTTGGCGATCCAGTTTCAATCCCGGACCATGCCCAGAGGGCAGTTCTTTTGGCAATTGATATGCAAAAGAAGACAGATCAATTAAAAGATGAGTGGTTATCCTACGGGCACGATCTGAACATTGGGATAGGGATAAATACAGGGTATATGACTGTAGGCAATATTGGATCGGAATTCCATAGAGACTATACGGTAATTGGCAACCAGGTCAACATTGCTGCCAGGTTGGAGTCAAAGGCCAAACCGGGTGAGATCTTAATAAGTCAGAGAACATATAGCAAGACCAAGGGTATTGCTACTTTTGAAGAGGCAGGCACATTTAATCTAAAAGGGATACATTCGCCAGTTGTAACATACAGGGTGCTATATAAGTAGTGATGTCCATTGTCCGTTTCTTGTTGACCGTTGAAAGGAATATATAAATCAGTCAATAACCACCTATAAAAAGGGTGACTTGAATTAATTAAGAGGCCTATGACTGACAATGCAAGAGAAGAGGACTGGGAATATTGTCGCAACATTTTGCCTTTAGTTTCAAGGACATTTGCCCTCAATATAGGTCAGTTAGAGGGAGATATATTTAAAACAGTACTTCTTGGATATTTACTGTTCCGGATAGCCGATACCTTTGAGGATACTATTTACCAGGATGAGAAGGAGAAGATAGCAGATCTTGAAGATTTTTCGGCTATCTTTAAGGGAAATAAGGACTTGCCACATCGGTTGAAATTATATGAATCTCTTAAATTTAGATGGAAAGAAAACTCTGATGAAAAAGACCTCATAGAAAACGGCCATATAGTCTTAAGGTGTTATTTTGATATACAAGATACTTACAGGAGAATAATTGATCCCCTGATTGTAGAGACCTCAGAGGGGATGATAAAGTTTCAAAAGCAGAAGCTACAGAGTAATAAAAAGATATTTCAGCTGGCGGATATTAAAGAATTGGAGGATTACTGTTATTATGTAGCAGGTATTGTAGGTAAGATGCTCACAAAAGTTTTTTGTCAGAGGGAGAGTATAAAAGAGAAGAGATCAGAGCTGGAGAACTTTAGAGTTCACTTTGGCATTGCCTTGCAGCTGACAAATATCATTAAGGATTATAAAAAAGATATAGCGAGAGGTTGGTGTTATATCCCACTCACCATAACGGAAAAACATAACATTGAACTTAATAAGATCGAAACCTTATCTCAAAAACAGATACAGGGAATAATAAAGGATATGATACCTTTTATAATAACCTATCTGGATTCAGCATTGAGATATATAAAATTACTGCCTTTAAGTGAGAGATCTATCAGGATCTTTTGTATCATACCATTTATCTTAGGTTATAGAACATTAGCTAAAATAGCTAAGATGGAAGGAAACAAGCTTACAAGGGAAGAGGTTGCAGTTATCATGAAGCAATCTGATGCTTATGCTAAATCAGATAGTTCCTTAGAGGAGGATTATCTGAAGATTAGAGAAAAGTATTTGTCTTAAGCAGCGCCTGACCGAAAACCCCGATTTTTCGGTCAGAAATTCGAAATCCGAAGCACGAAATCCGAAACAATGACCAAAGCACGAATGTTCCAATGACAAAAACGCTGTGCTTTCAATGAGTTATTTTTGGTCATTCTGTCATTTGATATTCGAATTTGTTTCGAATTTCGATATTCGGATTTTGCCTGAACACGACTTTTCGTTCAGGCACTAATTAGAGTAGTCCATATCAAGCTGAAAGAATTCACCAGGTTTTCCAGAATCGGGTTTCGGGGAATACGTAGTAGGCTCTGTACCTTTCTTGAATGCCTGAAAGTGGGTCTTTTGTGAGGAGGGGCTGGCTAAGAGACCGGTTCTGGCATCTATTTTTGTAATAACTACACCTTCAGGATGTTGAAATGGGATTATGGCTTCTCCTTTGAGAACCTCTCTCATAAAGTTAAGCCAAATAGGGCAAGCAGCCCTTGATCCAGTTTCTCCTTTGCCCATTGGGCTACTATCATCATAACCTACCCAGACGCCAGTAACCAAGGTAGGGTTAAAACCTATAAACCATGCATCCCTCAGGTCGTTAGTGGTGCCGGTTTTGCCTGCCACTGGCCTTGACAGAGCTTTAGCCCTCCAACCTGTACCCTCCGTGACCACCGCCTTTAATAGATCAGTCATTATGTAGGCTGTTTCTTGAGAGATTGACTCAGAAAAAGAGGGCTGGTTTTCTTCGAGAATCTTTCCGTTCCTATCAATTATTTTGGTAATAAAGACGGGTTTTACCAGCATACCACCATTGGCAAACACTGAGTATGCCTTAGTTAAGTCAACAAGGGATAATCCTGATGAACCAAGGGCTAATGATAGATCAGCACTTAGAGGAGAATCTATTCCCATGCGCCTTGCATAATCAATTGCATGTTTAACACCGATTTTTTTTAGGATCTTTATTGTCATTATATTTCGTGATTTTATCAGGCCAGTCCTAAATGGGGTAGGGCCATAAAACTTTTCTTTGTAATTTTTCGGTTTCCATAGTTTTTCCTCCTCACCAATGGGAGAGATAAAAGGTGCATCGATAATTATTGAAGAGGGTGTGAGTCCCTTGTCAAGGGCTGCAGCATAAATAATAGGTTTGAATGCAGAACCAGGTTGCCTCCTTGCCTGAGTTGCCCGGTTAAACTGACTTTTGGAGAAATCTAATCCTCCAACCATTGCCTTCACATAACCTGTTTTGGCTTCCAAGCAGAATATGGCTGCCTGGGCCTCAGGTGTTTGTTCTAATGAGAGGATCATATGAGGAAAATCTTTGGCTTTTTTAATGATTTTCACTGTAATGATATCCCCTGGAGTTAAAACATCGGCTGGATCTTGCAATTTGCTCTCAAAATATGCCTTTTCTGGGTCAACCATCCTTGCCCATTTCATTTCTGACAGAGGGAGTATTCCTTTTTTATCTCCTATCTGAACGAGGGTTTCTTGATTTATGCTGTCTATTTTTATGACAGTGCCTTCAGTAATTGTGCCTATTTCCAAGGGGTTTTTGCCTGATCTTTCGATCATTTGATCATTAAACTTCTCTTCATCAGAGAAGATGAATCTCCTTCTTGGGCTCCTGAATCCCTCTCTCTTGTCAAGCTCATCAAGTCCTTTTTTAATTGCCTTTTTTGCTGCCATCTGCATTTTTAGATTAACAGTGGTATAGATCTTTAGTCCCCCTCTATAGAGGAGATGTCGACCGTATTTTTTTTCAATACTCTGACGAATATATTCTAAGAAGTAGGGGGCCTTTTTAGGGTACTGTTCTTTTTCTGACTGTATCTTTAACTCTGTCTTTAATGACTCTTTAAATTGTTTATCGTCTATAAGTCCCTCGTCCTTCATCCTCTCTAAAACGTATTTCTGCCTTAGCTTGGCCCTGTTAAAATGTTTGATTGGATCATCTCTGCTTGGGGCTCGAGCGAGGCCGGCCAAAAGAGCTGATTCTGCGATATTCAACTCCCTTGCCTTTTTGCCAAAGTAGACCTCGCTGGCCGCCTCAATACCATATAGACCATGACCCATGTATATTTGATTCAGGTAGAGATAAAGGATTTTCTCTTTAGAGAATTCCCTTTCAATTTGAAGGGAGAGCAGTGCTTCCCTAACCTTCCTTTTGTAAGTTCTCGCAGGATTTTTCAGAAGAAGTGATTTTGTAACTTGCTGTGTGATAGTGCTTCCTCCTTGTTCGATCCTGCGTGCCTTAATATTTTTTAAAAGTGCCCTCAAGATACCAAAAAAATCGATACCCTTGTGCTGAAAAAATCTGGCGTCTTCCACAGCAATAAAGGCATTGATAGCATGCTCGGAAATCTCATCTAAAGGAACTAAGACCCTCTTTTCATCTGAGAATTTACCAATAATCTGACCATCGTCAACAAAAACCTCTGTTATGATTGGGGGATTATAATCCTTAAGAGAGCCTATGTATGGAAGGTTGCTTGACCAGAGGTACCATAAGGCAATTCCTGTTGATGCGACTAAAAGAAAGATAAATAGAAGAAAAAAGAGGCTTATTTTGATAAATTTTTTCATAAAATTAACTTCCTATCGAGAGATCTATATTGTATTGCCTCTGCAATATGAATTTGTTCAATGTCCTGAGATCCTGCAAGATCGGCTATAGTTCTGGAAATCTTAAGAATGCGTGAAAGGGCCCGTGCACTCAAGGCAAATTTCTCCATAGCCATTTCCAATAATGAATTGGATTTATCGTCAATTTGACAGAATCTTCTTATCTGTCTGCTGTTCATCATAGCATTGGTATGAATTTTTGTTTTATGAAATCTATTTTCTTGAGTGTTTCTTGCATTTATTACCCTCTCACTGATATCAAAGGAGGATTGACCTTGACTGGTCCCTGTTAGATCTCTGAAAAGCACTGATGGTACATCTACATGGATATCGATGCGATCCATAAGAGGCCCTGATATCCTTTTCCTGTACCTTTGTATTTCCCTATAAGAGCATGTACACTCCCGCTTTGGGTCACCAAAAAAGCCACATGGGCATGGATTCATGGCCCCGACCAGGATGAAGTTAGCTGGATAGGTTATTGTGGAGCTTGCCCTGGATATGGTAACTGTACCATTTTCCATTGGTTGCCTGAGCACCTCGAGAACATTCTTTTTAAACTCCGGCATTTCATCTAAAAAAAGAACCCCATTATGGGCAAGGCTGACCTCTCCAGGTTTTGGTGTCTGACCACCACCTATCAGGCCAGCATCAGAAATGGTGTGATGAGGGGCCCTGAAAGGTCTAATTGTTATCAGACCCTGCCCTTTAGGCATGAGGCCCATAACAGAGTATACTTTGGATGTTTCCAGGGATTCATCAAAGCTAAGACTTGGCAGTATTGTGGAAAGTCTTTGTGCAAGCATAGTCTTTCCTGCGCCTGGTGGACCGATCATCAAGAGGTTATGACCACCTGCAGCAGCGATTTCTAAAGTCCTTTTTACATTTTCCTGGCCACGTACATCACTAAAGTCGATATCATAGTTTCGTTGAATACCCATTGGGTCAGTGTCTATTTGGATTGGGGCTAAACATTCTATACCATTCAGGGATTGAACTAATTCTGAAAGTGTATTAACAGGGTAAACATTTATTTCTTCAACTACGCCTGCTTCCAAGGCATTCTCTGAAGGAAGATAGATTCCTTTTAGACCGAGTTCTTTAGCCATGATGGCCATAGAGAGAGACCCTTTAATAAGCCTTATACTACCATCTAAGGATAGCTCACCAATAATAAGGTGATCTGTTAAAGATTGATGGGGAATAAGTCCTGTAGCTGTCAGTATTCCTATAGCTATTGGAAGATCAAAGCCACTACCTTCCTTTTTTATGTCAGCAGGGGCAAGGTTGACAGTAATCCTATCAGCAGGGAAATGATAGCCAGAATTTTTGAGGGCAGCCTTGACCCGTTCTTTACTTTCCCTAACTGCCCCTTCTGGTAGACCTACAGTAGAAAAGGATGGCAGGCCCCTCGAGATATCTAGCTCGACTTCCACTATGTATGCGTCAATGCCTATGACAGAGCTGCTATAAACAGTAGCTAGCATAATTTTCTCTCTTCATTAAGATTATAATAATATAATTTATTAAGGAATTAATATATTATTTTTTGCAAAATAAGATTTAATGATTATTTTTTGGACGTATGCTTTTTAATCTTAGGTAAAAAAATTAGATATAAAAAATATCTTTACTTTTAAAAAAATGCAAGTTATTAAAAAAGCTTAATTTTTTTAAGGAGTTTCGCCAATGGCTCGAATTACAGTGGAAGATTGCATAAAGGTTGGTTATAATAAATTTACATTAGTACATTTAGCACTGAAGAGGGTTATTCAATTCAGGAAGGGAAAAGAGCCTCTTCTTACCACCAAAAACAGAGAAGTAGTAACCGCCTTGAGAGAGATTGCTGCTAAAAAGGTTAGGATGAAAAGAAGCAATAATCTTTTAGAAGAAAATTTAACAGAAGAAAATTTAATAGGAGATGATTTGGACGAAGAATCTGAAAGCCCTGATAAAGGAGAAGATATAGAGGTTTCTCATAGTGAGGACCCTTTAGATAATACGTAATAGCCATGTCAAACAACGGAGATTATTATGAAATCCTTGGTGTTTCCAGGGATGCAGCTGAGGATAAGATAAAAAAGGCTTACCGGAAGCTTGCCCTTAAATATCATCCTGATAGAAACCCTGGGGATAAAGAGGCGGAAGAGAGGTTTAAAGAAGCCGCAGAGGCCTATGAGGTATTGAGGGACGGGGAAAAAAGGAGAATTTATGATCTTTATGGCCATGATGGATTAAGAGGGACAGGCTTTACAGGTTTTGGCGGTTTTGAGGATATTTTTTCTGCTTTTGGAGATATATTTGGTGATTTCTTTGGTTTTGGAGGGAGGAGCTCAAGGAGAACAAGAGCAAGAAAAGGCAATGACCTGAGATACAATTTAGAGTTGACACTTGAAGAGGCTTATAAAGGAAAGGAAGAGGAAATCGTTTTTAACAAATGGGAATCTTGCGATATATGTGGAGGCACCGGGGTCACGCCAGGAAGTGAGCCCGTGACCTGCCCTAACTGTCGTGGTGAAGGTGAGATTACCCGTTCTCATGGTTTCTTTCAAATAAGAACAACCTGTTCAACATGTAATGGTACAGGCCAGGTTATAGCTGACCCATGCCGCAAATGTAAAGGTAAAGGAAAAATAGAGGTTGAAAAGAAGGTCCTGGTAAAGATACCGCTAGGTGTAGATACTGGCATACAATTGAGGATTAAGGGAGAAGGTGAAGTTGGAGAAAATGGTGGACCACCAGGAGATCTTTTTGTGGTAATCTATGTTAAGGAGCATGAATTTTTTGTTAGGGATGGGGATGATCTTAAATGTCAGGTTACAATATCTTTTCTGCAGGCAGCCTTAGGGTCTGAGATTTCTATCCCTGTTCTGGATGATAATAAGGAGAGAAGTATCACTATTCCAGAGGGGGCACAACCAGGAGAGATCATTAGAGTTAAAGGTTGGGGCATGCCAAGCCTGGGGAGAGGAAGGGGAGTCGGTGATCTCTTTGTTCAGGTTATAGTTAAAATACCTATCAAGCTGGGCCGGAGACAGCGGGAGTTGCTGATGGAATTTAGCGAGCTTGAAGAGAAAAAGATTGGAGCGAAGAACAAAAAATTTTGGGATAAAATAAAGGGGATGTAGTACTGAGGAATTTTAAATTGTGAATTTAGGGATTGAGGGATTTAGCTGATGGATAAAAAAGGTTTAGAATATTTTAAAGGATTGCTCCAGAACCAGCTTGATGAGCTTATTGAAGAGGCGCTTAAGACAGTCAATGGAATGACCAATCTGAAGGATAATTTTCCTGACCCTACTGATAGGGCTTCTTTAGAAACAGATAGGAACTTTCTCTTAAGGATAAGGGATAGAGAAAGAAAGTTGATTGAAAAGATTAAAGAGGCCCTTGAGAGAATAGATAACGGTACCTTTGGGGTATGCGAGGTATGCGGGAGAGAGATAGGGGCAGAGAGATTGAAGGCAAGGCCTGTTACTACCAGATGTATTGACTGTAAAAAGAAGCAGGAAGCCAGAGAAAAAGCTAGCGGTTTATGAAGAAACAAGGTTGATATGAAAATAGCTTACCTTGATTGCTTTTCCGGTGTAAGCGGGGATATGTTCGTTGGGTCATTGCTCGATGCTGGCTTGCCTGTTGAGGAACTTGAAAGGATTATCTCTGGGCTTAATTTAAATGGTTACAAGATATCAGCAAAAAAGGAGGGAAGAAATAATATATTTGGGACAAGATTCTCTGTTTCCGTGCATGAAGAAGATCAAAAAGCTCGATATTTAAAGGACATAAAAGAGATACTTAAAGGTAGTGATATCCCTTTAACGGTTGTTGAACAATGCATCTCGATCTTTGAAAAGCTGGCAATGACTGAAGGTGAGATACACCATATTTCACCGGATGAGGTACATTTTCATGAGCTTGGTGCAGTTGACTCCATTATTGATATAGTAGCATCGGTTTTAGGGATTTATCTTTTGGGTATTGAGAAGCTCTTTGTCTCAAGGATTCCTTTAGGTAAAGGAATCATAACAAGTGCCCATGGAAAAATTCCGGTACCAACGCCTGCAACAATAGCACTTTTGAAGGGTGTTCCCATCTACGATAGCGGTCAGGATGTTGAAATGGTTACCCCTACAGGTGCTACCCTAATTACCTCACTATGCTCTTCCTTTGGTCCTATGCCTTCAATGATTGTAGATAGAGTAGGTTACGGGGTAGGCAGTAGAACCTTAGTTGATAGACCTAACCTTTTACGTATTCTGATTGGAAATGATATAGATGAACAGAGATCAGAGACGGTGGTAGTATTGGAGTCAAACTTAGATGATATGAGCCCGGAATTGTTGGGTTATTTGATGGACAGACTTTTTGATGCAGGTGCCAAGGATGTTACCTTCTCCCATATCCAGATGAAAAAAAATAGGCCTGGTATCCAGCTACAGGTAGTAGGCCTACCTGAAGATAAGGATAAACTTAATAATATTATCTTCAAGGAGTCAACCACATTGGGGATTCGGTTTAATTATAGCCAGCGAGCTGTTCTAAAACGGGGAAAGTCGACAGTCGAATCTCCATGGGGGAAAATGAGGGTCAAAAAGGTCATCAATCAGGATGGAAAAACAGTGCTTTTGCCTAAATATGAGGAATGCGGGAGAATAGCAAAAGCTAACAATCTTGCCTTACGGGATGTTTATGCATGGGCAGCATCCCTTTCAAAAGATCATTTAAAATAACCCTTTGGCACAACGACAATTCCCCTGGGCGTTACTGTAAAACGTTTGCTATCTTTTTTTGGGTTATAACCGATTTCGGTATGGGATGGAATTACATTATGTTTGTCAATGATAGCCTTTTTGATCTTACAGTGGCGCTCCACTACTACATCATCCATGATTACTGATTCCTCAACGTTTGCCCAACTCTGGATAAACACATAACAGGAAATCACTGAATTCCTGACAATTCCACTTATTATAGAGCCTGAGGCAACAATAGAGTCCAGGGCTTTGCCTACTCGGAAGCCTTCAGGCCTTTCGTTGCTAAAGACAAATTTTGCAGGTGGGGCTGGTATATGATAGGTGTGGATAGGCCAATTTTTGCCATAGAGGTTAAAAGAGGGATCCAATCCAGTTAGATCCATGTTGGCGTTCCAATATTCATCCAGGGTGCCAACATCCCTCCAGTAAGAAGAATCACGGGTTTTGGGTTCTAATATAAGCCTTCGCTCACCGTTTTCCAGTGTATGGTAGGCATAATCTTCGATTATATTCTGCTGCTGAAAGGGATAGGCATACACCCTAGAGTTAGGAATTAAATAGGGAATTATATCTTTACCAAAATCATCCTTATTGCTCGATTTGAGGGCATTCAAGAGCGTGTCTGTTTTAAATAAGTAAATACCCATGGATGCAAGCACTCGGTTGGGATTGCCAGGAATGGTCTTGGGATTTTCCTTGGGTTTTTCCTGGAAGCCGTGGATGCGGTAGTCCTCATCCACTTCGGCAACACCCACCTGTTGTGCCATCTCCTTTCCCACTTCACTGAGAGCAATGCTCAGATCCGCATTTTTCTCTAAGTGATATCTGATGAAACGATTGTAGTCCATTTTGTAAATATGATCACCTGATAGGATCAAGACATGGTGTGGTTTTGTTAGTTCAATGAGATAGAGGTTTTGGCGGATGGAATCAGCAGTTCCCTGGTACCAGTCTCCACTAATCCTCTGCTGAGGCGACACAATTTTCAAGAAATGCCCGAGCTTCTGATTAAATATATTCCAACCAGCTTCCAGGTGATCGGTTAGTGACTGGGATTTATATTGAGGTAGAATAATAATCTTGTATAACTCGGAGTTTATGCAATTACTAAGGCTCAGGTCTATAAGCCTGTAGATACCGCCAAAAGGAACTGCTGGCTTAGCCCTGTCCAGTGTAAGAGGCATAAGTCTTTCACCTCTACCACCAGCCATGATAAAAGTAAGAGTGTTTTTCATGATTCCACTATATTGAGAATATCGTTAATTGTTACCTACAAAAGTATGTGTAAAGGATGATTAGATGTCAAGGGAAAAGCCAAGGTGCCACACTGCTTCGAGCCAATTTTTACTAAGGTGAAGCGCATTTACCTTATAAGTCAATAAAATGCAGATGGGGGATTGAGATATTTTTAGCCGTTCAGGGGTTTAAAGGTTCAATGGTTCAAGGTTCACCGAAAACCCGCCTACCATCCATCGAGCAAGTCTGAACAGTTGTTTTGTGATTTCTTAGCGTTCTTGCACCGAAGTTCAGATTGAGCTTTACCTGGTGTTTGATCAATCGAAATTTCAAGATATGTACGATCATGCTCGACGCATTAGCGACACCGGGCGTGGTTTCATCCCGCCATACGCCCGACAGGCCGGCCTACAAGCAAGGTCAACGAAAGAAAGATAACCCTGAACTGTGAACCCTGAACCTGTAAACGCTTACAGATATTTTTAGGAAATAAGACTCAAGGAATTAGTTGAGCTGAAAAGGGGGCCTTTGAAGCCCCCAAAATCAGCACTAAAAACTCAAGGTAAGTGCAACATAAGGACCAGACATATCATAGTCAAAGACTATATCATCCTCATCTATATCTATGACAAATCTTTTATAACCACCATGAATATCTAAGAAGGGCAGGGGGGTCCATGATATATCAGCCATAAGCTCATATATTGTATTTCCTCCATAACCGATAGCAGTCCCCCTTAATCTGGCCTCAAGGATATCAGCCAGTATTCCCATATGCAGATTAAGACCAATCATAGGAATGGGGAAGGTGAAGTCTTCTTTTTCATCAATACCTGTAGTTGTGGACTTCAGGCCTACCTCACCATCTAAATATTTGACCTGGAAAACAAGCCCTAAGGAAAATCCGGCCAGTACATTTTCTAGATTTAAAAAATCGTATTGATAATGAAGATCCATCATTTTATATTCGATTGAGGAAGTTACCGTGTCGCTAACTGAATAAGTCTCTCCTCCGAATATAATATCTCTGGTAAGCGTCTTTCTGCCTGAATACTCAATATTTGTATAGGTCAAAGATAGATGATGATTGCCACCCCCAAGGAAAACCTCAACGGATGGGTAATTCTCATCCTCAATTCCAAGGTCCTTTTCAAAATCAATGGTTGTACCGATGATACTGGCTTCATCCACTTTTACTTTCCCATCCAGCGAGGGGAACCAGTAGTAGCCCCGTGCCCCAATCTCAAAAGCCAATGATGATGCTGGTAAAAGAAGTGCAACCAACAACAAAGATAGAGCCAGATATGTTTTTTTCATTTGTTTCCTCCTTCTTTTAGATTATTTTGTGAGATTTGCCTTTGCCAATGGAACCAAAGGTGATTCCTTGAACTGATTTATAAAGTCCTTAAAGATTTCCTTTGACATCTCTCGTTGGCCGCTGACGGCATAGATCCTGCCCAGAGAAAACATAGCCTCTTCTTTAAGGAAATTATTTTCATCATCGACTATCTTTTTAAGATTGCTTATGGCTGATTGATACTCGCTTTTGGCCTCGTATGCTGCAGCAAGACCAAAATGAGCCATAGAACGGTATATAGAACCAGATTTATCTTTTTTCAGATAGGTTTGATATAGGGATATGGCCTCGTCATATTTTCCCTGACCAAATTTTAGGTAGGCAAGCTGGGGTATGGCCAGTGTAGCCATCTTTGTCCAGCCATATTTTTTTATGAGTTTATCAAGTTCCTCGATCGATTTGTTAATAGTATCTTCTTTTAAGTCAGGGGAAAAATCTGACACCAAATTTTTATAGGCAAGATTATAGGCAGCCAGGGCCTTTTTATTTAAATGTTTGAAATAAAGACTTATGCCGATTACGATGGCAATAATAATAATTAAACTTACAATCAAGTATTGAACCTGTTTTATATGAGCAGAGACATACTGGAAGAATCTATTGGAAAGGCTAATAAATTCATCGTCCTTTTTAAGGAGCTCTTTTCTCCTTATCTTCTTTTTGGCCATAATCTAAAAACCCGTAGAGTTTTTGTTTTTTAATTGAAAGTAATTAACAGATGTGTAACGTTTCTTCAAGGAAAATACTTATGAAACCATCTTTTCATCCAAGATTGATAAATGATTCTTTTTTAGATCCCGGACTTTTTATCCCATTCCTTTTTGAAAAAAGGGCTCTATTGTTTGACTTAGGAGATCTATCAGAACTGTCTGCCAGGGATATTTTGAAGATTAGCCATATCTTTGTTACACACACCCACATGGATCATTTTATAGGGTTTGATACCCTCCTTCGCCTTCTGCTTGGACGAGATAAGGAAATTTATCTATTTGGTCCCTTTGACTTTATTCAAAAAGTGGAAGCCAAGCTCAGCTCATACACCTGGAATCTTATAGAGAACTATGAAAATACTCTTTCTATC
The DNA here is from genome assembly GCA_030615565.1 of Desulfobacteraceae bacterium. Classification (GTDB taxonomy): domain Bacteria; phylum Desulfobacterota; class DSM-4660; order Desulfatiglandales; family B25-G16; genus B33-G16. The sequence goes on from JAUWZC010000036.1 coordinate 12,522, forward strand.
AATGTGACAGAGATAAAAAAGGGAAAGATACTTAGACAGAGATATAATAGCAGAGACCGGTTTAAGTCTGCTGGAGCTCCCCAGGAGCTCCCATTTACAGGGAATTTGGTTTCAGAGGAGCATTTTTCAATCAATGCTGTTCTTCTGGATCACAAGATAGACTGTATTGGGCTGACACTTATAGAGAATTTTTCTATCAATATAATTAAAGAGGGATTAAAGGAGCTTGGACTTCCAGTTGGTCCCTGGCTGAGGGAGTTCAAGAAGGCAATCTATGAAGAACGTAATCCAGCTCAAAAGTTCAGGGTAGTTTGGCAGGATAAGGATAAGATAAAAATGGAGAAAGATTTTACTCTTTATGAGTTGAAGGAAAAAATTGCCATGATATCACCAGGACAAAAAATTACATACATTACCGATATGATTGGAAGCCCTGAAAATATATCGAAAGCTGTTGATTTAGCAATGGATTCAACCCATGTTTTTATTGAGGCAGCTTTTTTAGACAAAGAGAGGGATATGGCACAAAGAAAGTACCATTTGACAGCAAAAGAGGCTGGTCTTATAGCTCGAAAGGCAAGGGTCAAGGAGCTAACACCTTTTCATTTTTCACCCAGATATTTTGGCCGGGAAAAAGAACTTATTCAGGAGGCAATGGCAGCCTTTCGATCAGGCACATGAGGAAAGGTTAGGTTGTAAAATGTTACTAAAATTTATTATTCAAATGTTAACTGATAGGCAAAGGAGGCTTTTATATTAAGAAATTGAACTGTGATATTTTCAGGAAATGGTGGAAAGGGGGTTGCTAGTCTTATAGCTTTAAGGGCATGTGTATCAAGGATTTTGTGTCCAGAGGATCGGTCTATGTTGGAATCAATGAGGTTACCATCTCTGCCCAGCCTGAACACTATTAGAAGATCGCCCTGAATAAAATTCTGTTGGGCAGATAATGGATAGATCCAATAATTAAGTATTTTTTCCTTTATCACTTTTGTATATGGATGATAGGTTGGATCCCTGGTGTCTAAGGAAATTGTTGCCTCTTTGATGTCCATAGGCATTTCACTGTGAATTTGACTAATAGCAGGATCCTTTTCTTTACTGCTTTTCTTAATCTCCTTCATGGGGGGGCGTATCAAATCTACCTTATAGGTCCTGAGCTCTGCTCTAAGTATGGTAAAAGGGAAGATACCCTGGAGGACTATAATTACGCCTATATGGATTATTATTGATAAAAAAAATGTGATAAGAATAATCCGTTTCCCCTTTAACAAGTAATAGCTATTTCTGTTCATTTGGTCCATTGACCCATAGCCCCTCCTTCTTTTCAAACCACCAATCGCTGCTATCTGTGGTGACAATTTCATCTGCCAGATTTTTAGCAAAACCAGTTATAAGGCGCTTAACTGAGTATCTTAGCCATTCGGAGGCAGATTTGTTCCCCAGATCCTGTTGTCTTTTTAGTTCCAGGATAAAATCAAGTTGGTCAGCATCCTGAGATAATCTTGCCTCAAGCGTTTCCCTGGAATTAAATTCATCGATTAAGGATATAATTTCTTGGCCAAAAGGGAGTTTTCGAGCTAGATCATTAACTGCCTTGTTTTCATTCACAGCAACGTATCTCTTGTTTACATAATTGTGATCGCCAGTTCTGGCCTCATGAAAATCGTGAAAAAGGCTCATGAGCACAACCTTATGCCTATCTGCTTTCGGCTCATTTTTTGCGAGCATGTAAGCTATAATAGCAACCCTAAAAGAATGTTCAGCTACTGATTCATTGCCTGTGCCCAAAAATTGGTAACCAGACCTTGGGATTTTCTTTAACATACCTATTTCAAAAAGAAAATTTACAATATTTTTCATTAGAAGTACCTAAAGTTGATGTTTGCTGGATGCTGGTTTCTGGATGTTTTGATCTAGTAGAGCGTTTCAGTAAAACAATTTTAAAAAAATCGATAGCATTATTATTCACTATATAAATTTGATAAATTCGAATATCGAAATCCCTGGCCCAGATCTGGTTGCACAAAGGTTCAATTCTATAGTTCTTATAACCATAGTATTTTAGTGACAAAAGCATGTCCCTGTTATGTCGCGCCTCCCGATCCCGTCCCAGTCTCGGGACGGGGAGGGCGGGCCGAAACAAACCCGAATATCG
>JAUWZC010000115.1 GCA_030615565.1 Desulfobacteraceae bacterium
AAGGCAGCGGTCAATTTTTTTGGATCAATAGATAGGATAACGTCAAAGTACAGGGTATGGGTATCTTTTTTTTGTTATGCCCTATAACATGGCCCCTTACTGGGTCGTTTCAAAATGGTTTATTGCCTCTCGGCCCTGAGCCTGTCGAGAGCCCTTCGGCCTTGAGCTCAGGGCCGAAAGGCCTCCAGGTCGAACGACTCGAGGCCGAAGGGCACCTAAGCCTTAGAATCATAAGCTCCGTCTATATAAATCCCGACATGTCGGGAAAACGCCCACTAATCTAAACTATATGAGGGCATAATCAAAAAAAAAGATACCCAAACCCAATCCGCCTGAGGCGGAAGAAATCAATAGGTTATTTTCCATTATAATGTGGCCCTGGATCGATAGAGATTCTTGAGGAATGTATAAATATCAAAAGGATAGGCTCATATTTATCATCAGTATCCATCCGTAACGCTTATTAGTTTGAAAAACACTTGCAATAAATAGTTTAAGTCCCTATTATCGTTGCCTGGTGGTAGGTGGTTTAGCTGAGTAAGTATTGCTATACGATTTATGCCCATTTATTGTAAGAGTTCACAGGTTAAGACCTGCCCGCCGGATGGCAGGCGGGTTTTCGGTGAACCGTGCCCGCCATACGTATGGCGGGCCAGAACCATTGAGCCCGTGAATGATTATCATTTATTTAATAGATTTACAACCTTTAACTTAACGGAGATTAAGTTATGTATAAAAAATTAATTATCGGGTTTGGGCTTTTCATTTTAATTTTGCTTTGGTTAGTGGTTTCTATCTACCCTGATTGGCTGTGGTTCAAAAACTTAACCTTTTCGCCTGTTTTCTGGAAGATGCTCTTAAGCAAATTTGGCCTTGGCTTGGTGGTTTGGCTGGTTTTTATTCTTATCATATCCATTAACCTTTATGTAGCCAAACGTTTAAGACCGAGAAATGGGCCAGAAATAACCTTTAAAGCTGATGGCGGTTATCTTTCCCAACTTGGCCTTTCAGGTAAGACCATGAATTTACTCTTTATAGCTGTTATTCTGGTTATTAGTTTTCTTATTGCATCAAAGAGCTCCTACCAATGGGATATGGTCCTGCGCTATTTATATCAACAACCTTTTGGAAACACGGATCCTATTTTTAACAGGGACATCGGTTTTTATGTGTTTTCTCTTCCCTTTTACGTTTTTGTCCAAAACGGGCTATTAACATTTTTCATTTTAGCTGGTCTGTTAACAGTCTGGTGGTATCTGAAAGATGAAATTACTCAAGTAATCACTGGATTTATTCAAGCACAAGGGGCGCCAATCTCTGTACCCAAGATTACCATTGCGCTCAAGGCCAAGAAACACCTTATTTTCCTGGGGGGAACAATTGTTCTGCTCCTTGCCTGGGGGTATGATCTAAAAATCTATAAACTTCTCTATTCTACACAAGGACCTGCTTTTGGTGCCAGCTATACTGATGTCCATATAAAGATTTTGGCTTTTAAGGTTTTAATCTTTGTCTCTCTCGGCATGGCCGTGCTATTTTTTCTTAACTCCTTTAAGCCCAGGATGAAAGTAATCTGGATAAGTGGAGGAATCTGGATAGGGGCTGTATTGTTGTTTGCAAACATTCTTCCTATCGTGGTACAAAAATTGGTAGTTAAGCCCAATGAATTAGCAAAAGAATCACCCTACATTGACTACAATATTGATTATACCCGTAGGGCCTATAATCTGAATAGGATAAAAGAGGTAGATTTTCCGGTAAGTGATAAACTAACTATGGAAGATATTAAGAAACATGATGTAACTATTCAAAATATTAGGATCTGGGACGAACGTCCCTTACTTCAAACCTACAGGCAGATTCAATCGATACGGCTCTATTACGATTTTAACAATGTAGACGTAGATCGTTATCTCATCAATAAACAATTACGGCAAGTTATGTTGTCGGCCAGGGAGTTAGTTGTAAATCAACTTCCTCCCCAGGCAAATACCTGGGTCAATAGACATCTGGTTTATACCCATGGCCACGGATTAGCCCTAAGCCCGGTAAATGAAGTTACCAGTGAGGGACTTCCCATCCTCTTAATCAAAGACCTGCCGCCTTCCTTTGAGCCTGATTTAAAGGTTGAGCGTCCAGAGATTTATTATGGAGAAAAAACTGATCAGTATGTTCTGGTAAAGACTAAAACCAAAGAATTTGATTATCCCAAGGGAGACAAGAATGTCTATACCATTTATCAGGGAAGGGGAGGGGTCCATATCAAATCCTTTTTTAGAAGACTATTATTTGCCATTGAATTTATGGATTCGCAGATACTATTTACCACCTATTTAAGCCCTGAGAGCAGAATAATGTATAATCGCCGGATTGATAGCCGGGTAGGCTCGATTGCCCCATTTCTGGATTATGACGGCGATCCTTACCTGGTTGTCTCTGAGGGGAAGCTCTATTGGATTCAAGATGCCTACACGACCTCTAATATGTATCCTTATTCCCGCCGATCCTCTAAATATCTAAAAAATAGGAAGCTGAACTACATCCGTAATTCAGTCAAGGTAATTATTGATGCCTATAATGGGGATGTATCCTTTTACATGATTGATGAAAAAGATCCTATTGTTAAAACCTATTCGGGTATATTCCCTGATCTATTTAAGCCTTTCGATGAAATGCCTGCTGGTTTGAAAAAGCATATCCGCTACCCTAAGGACCTCTTTAAAATACAGGTAGATATATATAGAACGTATCACATGGAAGATGTCCAGGTCTTCTATAACCAGGAAGACCTCTGGCAAACCCCTGATGAGTTGTATGGTGATAGCCGGCAAGAAATGGAACCTTACTATATCATCATAAAACTGCCTGGAGATGATAAGGAAGAGTTTTTTCTGATGCTCCCCTTCACCCCTTCCAAGAAGGATAATATGATTGCCTGGCTGGCGGCCAGAAGTGACATGCCAAATTATGGCAATCTGTTGGTCTACAAATTACCCAAGGAAAAACTGATCTATGGACCTATGCAGATTGAGGCCAGAGTGGACCAGCAAACTGATATCTCTCGGGAATTGAGCTTATGGGGCCAGAGGGGATCGAGAGTAATCAGAGGCAATCTTTTAGCCATTCCTGTGGGTGACTCATTTATCTATGTGGAGCCGGTTTACCTGGAAGCAAAACAAGAAGAGCTCGAAGTGCCCTCAACAGCATCACCTAAACCAAGCCCTTTTAGGAAATCCCAAAGAAGAGGGGCTCCAGTTTCTCCGGCACTGGACAAATCAAGGTCTGCTTCCTTACCGGAATTAAAAAGGGTTATTGTCGCCTTTAGCAATCGCCTAATCATGGAAGAAACCCTTGATAAGGCATTACGCGGTGTATTGGAGGAAGGAATATCCCCTGAAGAAGTGGTTTCCCCACTTATTCCTAAAACTCTAGATGTTTATAATCTTGGGGGGTTGGCCTTGGAGCATTATAATAAGGCCAAAGATTATTTACTCCAAGGGAACTGGGCTGAATACGGAAAGGAACTAGAAAATTTAGAGAAAGTTCTCAAAGACATAGCAAGGATAACCAAGGAAAAGAAATAGTAATTTTATTTATCAAAAAGATATCCCAATAGTTGTCTTTTGCATGCATTTGGATACCGTGCTCTTAATTTCTTGAGCAATCAATCTTCATATATGAACTTAGGGGCTTTGCCCCAATTGGAATATTGTAATACTGGATTTTTGGAATGATGGGCTGGGTGGTACGAATAGACTGCTACTAAAGTGTGCCTGAATTCAACGAGTTGTAGAAATTCCAGAAGATTAAATTATTTGATAAGTCAGGGAGAGGAATTGGTTAGGCTACGTGAAGGCCACAGACATATTAGTTGTGTTGGTGAAGAGTATAAATGCTGAACTCCATAAAAGAAAGCCCACTGTACCCAATTGTTAACCCCAGAAGTATTGCCTTTTTTGGGGCCTCCAATAATTTCTTTGCCATGGGAACCAACCAATTCACTTCTTTGAGGGCTCTTGGCTTTGAAGGAACCATCTACCCTGTCCATCCCAAAGAGGAGCAAGTGCAGGATCTCAAAGCCTATAGGAGCGTCTTGGATTTGCCTGAAGTTCCGGATCTGGCAGTGCTGGTTGTGCCTACAAAAATCGTATCGGAGATATTAGAAGAATGTGGCCAGAAGGGTATCAAACAGGCCATTATAGTCTCTGGTGGTTTCAAAGAGGTTGGAAAGGATGGTGTAGAACGGGAACAAGAGCTCGTTGAGATTGCCAATAAATACGGTATTCGCTTTTTAGGACCAAACTGTATTGGCGTGGCGAACCCATATCAAAAGCTGAACACAACTTTTCTGCAGTATTTAGGCGTTCCGGGGTTTATCGGCATGGCCTCGCAAAGCGGGAGTTTTGTTACCCAGATGTTTAACTACCTCTCCAGACTCTCCCTTGGATTCAGTACAGCCTTTAGCGTTGGAAATGAGGCAAATGTCGATATTGTTGACTGCATGGAGTACCTTGGGGCATGCCCCAATACCAAGGTGATAGCTCTTTACATTGAAGGCATTGGGCGAGGAAGAGAATTTGTGGAAATCGCCCGATCGATTATACCCTACAAGCCCATTGTGGCCTTCTATGTGGGCGGATCTGAGACAGGTAGCCGGGCAGGCTTTTCTCACACCGGGGCTTTGGCAGGTCCAGACCAGTTGTACAATGGTGTGTTTCACCAGAGTGGAGTTATCAGGGCATACTCTATTGCGGAATTATTTGATTTTTGCTGGGTCCTGGGCTGTCTACCCAAACCCAGGGGGGCCAGGGTAGTGATCCAAACTCATTCAGGCGGACCAGGTGCGGCTGCGGCAGATTCCTGCGGACGAGAAGGTCTTGAACTTCCAGCGCTTTCGCCAGAGACACTAGAGAAATTAGCTCCGTTCATCCCAAATACGGGTAGCATAAACAATCCAGTGGACATTACCTTTACTAAAAAACCTATGGACTACTTTTCTGACATTCCCAAGGTGCTACTTGAGGAAGATAAAGCCGATATTCTTCTCATCTACTTTCTCGTGCCATCGCTGATGGTTAAACGGGCCTTGGAGCATATGGGTTTGTCAGAAGATCAGGCGATTGAGCAGAGTGGCAAGATGATTGATGCACAGTGTAAATCCATTGCTCGCTTGCTTGAAACCCATAATAAACCCATTGTAGGATACACTTTTCGTAGCCTCCAGGAACACTTCATAAAAAGTCTTCTAAACCACGGAGTACCGGTTTTCCCGGGACCGGAACGTGCGGTACGGGCTATTAAGGCATCTATGCAGTATTCAGATCTGCGTGAGAAAATTTTGGCCAGCACCGGTAATGGATAGAAGAAAGGCGAAAGGTTTAAAGGCAAATGGAAAAGCTCAATGCGCTTAGAAGAAGCTTTCAGGATTGTGGCAGATGACGACCTACAAAGGCCTGAATAACGCGGGGATATCCAGGCTTCAGATTGGAGCTGCTGTGATCGGAATTCCTGGCAACAAATAGTTCAGCCCGACCAGCAGGAAAACTGTCCCTCAGCCTCCAGGCATGATTGAGTGGAAAGTTTTGGTTTCTTTCGCCGTGAATTATCAGTACAGGCAGGTCAATGTTAGGGGCAAGATTGGCAGGGCTAATTGAATCCAGGCTATTCTTGTAGAAAATCTCAATCCATAAAACCACCATAGGCGCAAAAAAGATTCCGAAAAGACGATTATAGCCACGATAAAGGCTGAGAAGGGCCTCCCTTGTTTTGGCATAACAACCTTCCAAGAATAGAAGCTTTATCTTATCAGGATTTCGATTGGCTACGATCACAGCCGCAGCTGCACCGGCCGAGTGTCCATAAAGAAGAACAGGTTCATTCACCCAGTTTAATACCGCTTCTATGTCCTCGGCAAAGTGGGGTGCATTCATAAAGCGATGGGGGCTTGAGTTGCCATGGTCACGTGCACTATGTATGACAGTGGTGAATCCCATTTTTCCGAAGATTCTAGCCCTTCCCACCATTCGATCACGATTTCTGCTCCAGCCATGGGCAAAAACAACAATACCTCTTGAACTGCCTTCAGGCTCCACACGCCAAACCTCAAGTGAGCCTCCATCCTTTGAAGGGATTCGGGTATCTAAGACCTTACCCCAATCGGGTGTGTCATGAACTGGTTTTCGGGGTAGCTGATGAACCAGGTAAGTAAAGTACAGTGTCAGGAGGAGATAAATAATACATCCTCCAACGATCATATGGATCAATGTTATTTCCTTTTTTTCTGTGATTTATAGGTTTGTATATCCTGGGTTAAGCGGTTCACGGTTCAAGGTTCAGTGTTAAGCAATTTCAACCTCCCAGCTTACAAGGAGTTATAGGTTATCCAGCAACGCATATCATTTCATCCATTGTGTGACCCGCCCACCTCGCCTGAAGGCGAAGCCGATGGCGGGCAGGTTGTTGCAACTGTCTGGAAACAGGCCGCAATGAACTGTGGCACAATGCCTTTACAACCTTGAACCTTGAACCCAGAACCGATCAATTTAGGTATATATAGATGAACACTATTATTACGTCAATTCAAGATATACTACTGAGAGCATCAAAATAATATGATTCCATAGGATAGTAATGACAATGCCCTTTTCATTATGAACATAGCGGATAGGCGCAAATAATGGGTTCAATGTCACCTATTACTACTTATTTTTTTCCCAAAAAATCTTTTTTAAGTTAGGATATGAAAATGATATCAAAGCAGCAACCACTTTTTTACTTTTCTGTAATTACCTGAATTTTTGTAACATTTTAGCTCTTTTAAAACTCCCCCTGGCATTTACTCAAGGCCATATAGTTATCCTTGGTGAGACGCATGAGCATGGAGATGTCTTTTTTTACATCATGCCCTCTAACATGGGGCCTCAGCGTGCCGCTTCAAACCATGTGCACGAGCAACTCGTCATTTTATTCTAGGGACTCTGGCTGTGTGCGTCCCGATTATCGGGA
>JAUWZC010000083.1 GCA_030615565.1 Desulfobacteraceae bacterium
AATCCTGAACCATCTGAAAGAGGGAAAAGGGTCTGAACAGAGCCTTTCCCAAAGGTAGTAGAGCCTAAGATAAGGGCCCTCTTGTTGTCCTGTAAAGCCCCTGCCACTATCTCTGATGCGCTTGCACTTCCCTCATTAGTCAAGACAATCATAGGATATTTTTTGGGCTTCCTATTCTTATGGGCAACACTTTTTTCTTCTTTTTTATCCCGGCCCTTGATAGAAACAATCAGGCCTGAATCAAGAAATTCATCGGCTACCTTTACAGCCTGAGATAGCAATCCCCCAGGATTGTTTCTCAAATCTAGAATCAAGCCTTTCAATTCCTTTTTGTTCTCCATCTCTTCTAAAGCCTTGGAAAGTTCTTTACCAGTGTTGCTTTGGAAATTAGAAATCCTGATATAACCTATATCGAAAGGAATGAAAAACGAGCGAACACTCTTAATGGGTATCACATCCCTGGTTATCATAAAATCTATCGGTTTTTCTAAGTCTTTCCTTCTAATAGTAAGTTTAATCTTGCTACCTTTAGGCCCCCGAATAAGCTTAACCGCCTCCATAATAGATAAATCTTTGCTTGATTTTTCCCCTATCATGATTATCTGGTCTCCTGCCTTTATCCCAACCTTAAATGCAGGTGTTCCTTCAATAGGAGAGACTACGGTGAGGACATTGTTTCTGATGGTTATCTCAATCCCTACCCCAGAAAAGCTTCCTTTTGTCTCTACCATCAATTCCTTGTATTCTTCTGGGCTCATAAAAAAGGAGTGAGGATCCAAGGTCCTAACCATACCCTTTATAGCCCCATATAGAACATCCTTTGGGTCTGTGTCTTCAACATAGTTTTTTTCAATCTTATGTAAAACTTCGCTCAGAACCTCTATATTCTTGTATACCTCTTTTGTACCAGCCAAAATATCTTGATGGCTATCGTTGATTAAACACAACAATATCAAAACAATAAAAATGATTATCTTGTAACAAAAATGGTTATGTCTTGTTTTTAACATCTCTTTTCTCCTCTTTTAGAAATATATTTCTCTTCTTAAATACATTGTACCCTATTTAAACCATCCTTTGGGGTCAAGATGATTCCCTCCTTTTCTTATTTCAAAATATATCCCTGGTCCTACCTGCCAGCCAGGATCTCCCACCAAACCGATTACTTCTCCTTCTGTAACCATCTCTCCCTTTTCCTTAACTCTCTCCTCAAGGTGGGCGAAGATAGTAAAATAATGGCATCCATGGTCAATAATCAACAGCTGTCCGTATCCTTTAAACCATCCGGAATAGTCTATCCTGCCAGGAAAAACCGATCTAACCGCCTCCCCTGGAGAACCTTTGATATATATTCCCTTTCTATGCATAAATGGATTAGATCCAAATTGTTTGACATCTCTCAGTATTTTTCCTTTTAACGGTAGGGGTAACTTTCCTTTCATTTTAGCAAACCTTTGCGGCAATAGGCTTTCCTTTTCTTCAGTCTCTAAATGCAACATGGTCTCACTTAAAGCCTGTGCTGCCTCTCTCAGTTCCTTAACTGCTTTTGTATAAAATTCCTTCTCCTTATGTATCTTCATCAACAAAAAAACTTTTTTTTCAATATATTTTTCAAGTAGGGCCATCCTTCTGTTCTTGACCTTTTCTAACGCCTCAATTGTTGCCATATTCTCCTTGAGTATACCTAGCTCATTCTCGACCTGCCTCATCTGCCTGTCCAACATATCCGTAATTTGTTTATCCTGGGCCATAATAGCCTTCATATACTTTATTGTCTTTTGAAATTCTTGTAGGGTAGTAGAGGTAGCAAGAATCCATATATATCCAGGCCTTCCAAATTTATAGAAAGCTACTAATCGCTTTTTTAAATATGCCTTGACAGCATAGGAAGACTGGTTTAGCCTCTGAATCCTTTTCTGCCTAACCTGGACCTCACTTGAAATCTTTTCTATCTGGCTTGATAGCTCCTTTAATGACCTCCTGTTTATAACCACCTCTTTTTCCAGTCTTTCGATCTCTCCCAAGATACCCTTTTCTTTAATATCAACACTAAGCAGCTCTTCTTGCTGTTCTAAAAGATCTTTTTCTATCTGCTGAACCTGGGAACGAGTACTTTCGTTAGAAGATCTCTCTTCTGCCCCTGAAAAATCTATTAAGAAAAAGCTAAAAATAATGGCACATAGAATGGATAAAAATGTTCGAAAAATTTTGATTTTCTGATTCATGTTCTAAAAAAGCGACCCAAAGATATTGTGCTCCCAATAAACCCAATAATAACACTTATAAATAACAAAAAAAGAATAAATTGAGGAGAAAGAAAGACAATATCAAGAGAGGCAAACCCAATTCTAATGTCTATTCTGGTTATGACTATTATATAAACTAAAAAGAGAATGATTAAGGCAACTGCACCACCAAGAAACCCTTGAATTGATCCTTCAATCATAAAAGGAATCTTCACAAAGCGATTGGTCGCACCTACCAGCTTGAGTATTTCAATCTCTTCCTTTCGAGAATAGATAGTCAATTTTATTGTATTAGTGATGATAAAAAGAGCTGCTAAAAAAAGTAATCCTCCAAAAATCATGCCTACAATCTTTATTGCCTCCATTACAGTCTGAAATCTTCTTATCCATTCCTGACTGTATTGAACCTCATCAACTGTATCAATTTTCTCCAATTTTGTTTTCAATTGATATGGAAGGGAATCTCCGCCTTTATCTCTCGAAAGAATAATCTCAAGTGAAGCAGGCAAAGGATTCTCCTTTAAACCATCAAGCAGTCCAGCTTTGTCCCCTAGCTTTCTTCTAAGACTCTTCATAGCATCATCCTTGGAAACAAACCCTTTGATAGTCACCCCAGGAAACAGAAACAATTCTTTCTCTATGTTTTCAATCAAAACTCTATCTGGTTCCCCTTTGAAATAAATAGACATAGTCAACGATCTTCCCTGTTCCTCTGTCCAATAATTTAAATTTACAAAAATAAGAATAAAAGTATAAAAGATAAGGAATGCTATGGACATTGTGCCTATACCTATCAGATGAACTAATCGATTCTCAAAAATGTTTACCATAGCCTGCCTGATAAAATAATGAAATATCGTAATTTTCATTTACACTATCCTGCCCTTATTAAGCGTAATTATTCTTCTGGTTGTATCCTTTAACAACTCCTGGCTATGTGTTGCCACAAGTACTGTTGTGCCCTTAATATGTATCTCCTTTAAAAGGGCCATTATCTCCATTGTTAGATCAGGGTCAAGATTTCCAGTTGGTTCATCAGCCAAGAGAATCAAAGGATTATTGACTATTGCTCTAGCAATAGCAACTCTCTGCTGTTCACCACCTGAAAGCTGAGGAGGATAGTAACCTTCCTTGTTTGCCAGGCCTAGATATCTGAGTGTCTGATGAACCTTCTTGCGTATCATATAAAAAGGAAAACCCATTATTTCCAGAGCTAGGGCTACATTTTCAAATACATTGCGCCTTGGAAGTAATTTAAAATCCTGAAATATTACCCCTATTCTCCGACGTAATAGTGCTAGCTCTCGATCCTTGATCCTATTAAGATTCCTTCCGTCGACCAGTGCATTCCCACTTGTTGGCTTCTCTGCACAGAAGATTATCTTTAACAATGTAGTCTTTCCTGCACCACTAGGCCCAGTAATGAAAACGAATTCCCCTTTCTTTACTGTCAGATTTATATCTAATAGTGCCGGGTTTTTTGAGCCAAAATTTTTATAAACTTGGAATAGTTGGATCATTATAAAAGGAAATAGACATTAGGGGCTTCGCCACAATTGGAACATAGGGGTAATGGAGTCATGGTGTAATTGGTTTACCTGCCCGCCATTGTCCCTTTTTTCAGTACTCAGGCGATGCGGGCAGGGAGGATGAAAAACAATTGAGATAATTTTTTCCGCTTTTATTTCCCAATGCTCAGATAATACATCACACCATTTAGATGCTATCAAGTGGTTACAATTAAAAAGGTTATGATTTTCCGCCGCGGATAGAAATTCCGAAACGTTTACCTTTTATGATTCAAGCATGAGCAAGATGGGTTTTTTAACATTTCACTTGGCATATTCAACGGCCCTGGTTTCTCTTATTACTGTCACCTTAATCTGCCCGGGATAGGTAAGATCCTTTTCTATCTTTTTTGCTACCTCACTGCATATCATTGTTGACTCAAAATCATCAACCTTATCGCTCTCTACTATTATCCTCAGCTCTCTGCCCGCCTGGATTGCATACGACTTATTAATACCTTTAAAAGACATGGCGATCTCTTCCATATCCTCCAATCTCTTCACATACGTCTCGTACATCTCTCTCCTAGCCCCGGGCCTAGCACCAGATAAGGTGTCGGCCGCCTGAAGTAGGGCATCCATAACAGATGTAGCCTGAATATCTTCATGGTGAGCAGCTATAGCGTGAACTACCTGCTCAGATTCACCATATTTCTTGGCCAGATCTGCACCTATGAGTGCATGTGCCCCTTCTACTTCATGATCTACTGCCTTTCCGATATCATGGAGAAGTCCAATTCTCTTGGCCTGTTTTTCGTCTAACCCTAACTCCGACGCCATTATGCCACATAAGAAGGCGACTTCCATGGAGTGCTGTAAAACATTCTGAGCATAACTTGATCTATATTTTAACCGACCGATTAATTTAATCAATTCTGTATGAATACCATGGAGTCCGATATCAAAAGTAGCCTGCTCTCCAGCCTCTTTAATTTTTGTCTCAATTTCTCTGCTCACTCTTTCCACGATCTCCTCAATCCTTGCCGGGTGAATCCTACCGTCTTCAATTAGCCTCTCCAAGGCCACCTTAGCAATCTCTCTCCTAATTGGATTAAACCCTGACAGTACTACAGCTTCAGGCGTATCATCAATTATAAGACTTATTCCAGTAGCTGCCTCCAAGGCCCTAATGTTCCTTCCTTCTCTCCCGATAATCCTTCCTTTCATCTCATCATTTGGTAGATTAACCACAGACACACTCTCTTCAGCCACATAATCACCAGCATATCTCTTGATGGCCAAGGCCAAGATCTCCTGTGCTTTTCTGTTAGAGATCTCTCTTGTCTCAGTCTCTATTTTCTTTATGAGTCTGGAGGCCTCATGGCGTGCCTCTGATTCCATAGAAGAAACGAGCATCTCTTTCGCCTCTGCTACTGAAATACCGGCAATTCTCTCTAATTTCTGTCTCTCTTCTTCGATCAGGCTATCGAATTCTTTTTCCTTCCTCTTCAAATCATTTTCCCGATTCACTAAGGCCACTTCCTTTTTGGAAATCAGTGCTTCTCTTTGCTCAAGTTGCTCTATCCTCTTGTCTAAGGTTTCCTCTTTTTGGAAAAATCTTCTTTCCTGGCCCTGCAGGTCCTTCCTTCTTGACCTCGTTTCCTCCTCAAAATCAAGCTTCATCTGATAAAGTTTGTCCTTGGCCTGTAGCTGGGCCTCTTTTCTGATTGTTTCTGCTTGCTTGCTGGCTTCAAGGACAATCTTTCTGGAATAGTCTTCTGCAGAATCAAGCTTATTCTCTAGTATCTTTTTGCGGATAATAATACCTACAAACACTCCTGCTATAATTGCTGCTAATGCAACAATAACTAACTGAGCAACCAACATATTTTCATCACCGCCTTTTATTTTGTTAAGATTTTTCTTAAGGAAAAAAGAGGGGTTGATAGAGGTTTAGCGGAATGATAGATAATGGAATGTTAAGCAGAACTTACTAACGTAAAGGGCTAAATAGTTCCCTCAAAAAAGTCGGGAAATTGCGAATCAAGTATATTATATAAGGCTTATTTCTTGTATATCTAAATTTATTTTTTTTCAATTTCTGCCAACAATAATGTTATCTTCATTTGTTCAATTATAAAGTCAAGTGGCAATTTATTCCCCAGCCCTAGACCTATCAATCCACTCTTTTTATTTTCCCCCGCTGCAATGCCGTGTCAGCGGATCTTTTTGAACCTAATCTCACGCAGGTGGGCATTCCGTTAGCCCGTTAGGTCTTTTTCTACCATCTAAAAAGGCACACAAGGATAAGAGGGAACTCCCAGTTACATTAGTGTTGGCTCAAAAATCTTCCACCAATCACGAGCATAGCAGGGGAATAATTTAGTTTAATGCTAAACCCAAGCTTTGTATTAATCTCTTGGATCTGTTATTGATTTCGGCTAACAGAACCTCCTTTTCTTTTATAAGCTGAAAATAATCTCCTGCTATATCAAGAGCAGTTAAAATAGCTTTTTTGTCTTCGGATAATTCTCTTTTAGAATCGCTTATCTCCCTTAACCTTTTGTCCACATACGCTGCTACCTTCAATATCTGCTCCCTATCATCCGAGCCTCTTATAGCATACTCAGTATCCTTTATTCTAATTTTAACTTTCTCGCCCATGGAACACATCTTTTAAGATTATAAAGTAAATTCTTCTATTTTTTCTAAAAGAGTTGCTACTCTTTTTCTAATTAAGCCCCTATCGGCCTTGAGGGTCTCTATCTCATCAGTAAGTAAGCCAATCTTTTTCTCTTGGCTTTGAACATTCTTCTCTAAGTCAATTTTCTCTTCTTTAAAAGAACTCACTATCGAAATGAGTGATTCGATCTTCTCCTCTAATAGACCAAATTGTTCTAATTCATTTAATCCCATATGGAGCTTAAAGTTGTTTTATATTTAAGTATATCTTTCTTGTAAAGAAAGTCAAGTGATAAGAAAATGAGGCAGGTATTTAAATAGAGAGAATATAGTGGAAACGATAGGCTTTTTATCCAATAATTTTAAAAAACCGTAAAATAAAAAAAAGAATTCCAACAACCAAACCAAACAAGGCACAGATCTGGGCTATCAAAAACAGGTAAAATAATTTTGTCCTGGTATCCCTATCCCTTTCATAGATCCTTTTTCTTCTGCCCGACCCAACAGTCATATTGTGTGCAACATAGTGTCAGTAGTTAGTTGTCAATGGCCAATAGTACCTGTATTTCCAGGCATTTAATACCTTGTTGCGATTTAAGTGCCTAAAGTGATCTAAAGTTAAAAATGCCTACAGTCGTTTAGTTAAGGAATTGTGGATGACAAGGGAAGGTTAGCAGATCTTTTATAGATTACCTTGTTTTTCTCGCTTCAAGAGAGGCCTTAAAAGGGGGGTCGGGATAGAGCTAAGGTGCGCTTTCCCTTAGGTGGAGGGTTACCACTCCCACCCTTTCGGTTGTGAGGTGGGTTCACATTTCCACCATAAGCCACGTTTCCTCAGGCCCCCCGTTTCATCCCGGACAGTCGGATTTCTCCCGCATGGCGGGATTGGCGACCATGGCTTTCCCCAAGCAGACTTCCTTACAGGATCGAAGCTTAAGTTCTTGCTCACATACACCCCTGATACTGTACGTTTGCCGTTTGGCTCGTGATAAGTATTTCGTTTCCCATCTTAGCCAGGTACTGTGCCCTGAGATGATATCATCCCACCACCGCCATGTGCCGAGAGCCCCTTTGCCCAAAACCAGGCGTTACCTGCTTTTGGCATGATGTCCCGCATCATGTCAGAGGGCATTACCCCTCCTTCATAGCTCATACTGGCTCATGCGCCAGACCAAAACCCTCCCGCCGTCTTCGATTTAACTATTACGACGGGTCTTTGTCCCGCATTCGGGACTAGGAGATGGCCCTTCCCGACATTATCTCTGCAATCCTTTCCCGCCTGAGCGGGATTGGACCCCTACCCCGCAGTGTCCTTCCGGTGCACTTGCCCGCTTCTTCCCGGAAGGCAACGGCCTCACCTCAAACGTCACAGATTCGGCACACCAAATACTCCCTGCAATGCAACTTCAACAGGGTTCTGCTTTTCGGGGCTGCAGTCATTCCATTATGTTCAGGCTCCCACGCTCGCTAGACCCCCAGGTTGCACCCACCGCTGAAGCTCAAAGTCTTCAGGGCGGCCGGGCCGTTTACACCACGCATAGCTTGATTGATTACTCTCACCAAGATGTGGTATCACTACATATCCGACACGAGCAACTGATATGGCTGGACTTGACTTCGGCTGAGCTCAGTCGAAGCCTCACCAGCTGGATTGCAGCCTTGTCGGCCGCTCCAACGTCCCCCTTTACTGAATGCCTCTATTATGAGAAAAGATGTTTTGTAATGAGTCGGAGGGAAATACAGAGGCACCATCTCCTGCAGATGGTTTTATATGGTAAAAGTACCTTAAAGTATTTATCAAGAATGAAGGCTGACCCTTAGTTTCCTGAAAACCCCTTTCTTTTTTCTTTGGGGGAGTTTCCATGTATGTTTAAACTGAACTTGTTTTCCTAAAAATCTATCTATGTCTTCAGCGGTAAATCCTTTGCATAATATTCTTCGTGCTTCTCTTAATATCTTTGGAGAGAAGGCTTGTAAGTATGAGAGGTCTTTCATTTACTTAACATTCCCATTCGGAATAAATTAACTGTGTATTTCTGCATTTACGACTATACGGTGGCGGACCAGGCATGTTATAGTATGGAACTGTATACCCAACTTCGCTATTGTAATCTATACAAGGCAAGCAAGCCCAGCCTGCACAACCAGACCCATCAGGATTGCAACAAATGTCGCACTCACAACAAGAAACAGGATCTTCAAAGCCACAACCCCCAGCACTATAGGTTACCTGCACCTGTTTTTGATAGCCTACTATCAAAACATAAGAAGTACATCCCGCTCCGCAAGATGAAGAAGTACCTACACCAGGTAATACACAAGCATCTATGTTTGCACTCTGTTTTATAACCCACTTCCCAGTCGTACATCTAACATATCCAGTACAGGAATCTCCACATACATCTGTTACAGTTATTGTTGCTGTGCCGCAGGCTGTGCCGTCTGCACTTAGCGTATTCGTTCCGTCTGTTGTCGAACTGGGAATGCTGAATCCATTTCCGCTTACTTGCCATGTGTAAGGTGGAAATCCTCCAATAACACTTATTTCGACAGAACTGTTTCTATCTATTTCATCAGGATTATTGGGATCATATTGAAATTCAGGAAACCAGCCCGAAGGATAATTGTGATTGCCTGTAAAAGTTGGGCCACCACCCAGACTATCCCAACACTCTTTCTCGGCCGCTACTCCGCTTAAGAACAGGCAAAAGACAGACGTTAATATCATAAGGCCTATTTTAGATATCTTTACCTTTAGCATGGTATCTCCCTACTTTGTGGTTTGTGGGTTCCGTATTTGGGTGTCATCA
>JAUWZC010000019.1 GCA_030615565.1 Desulfobacteraceae bacterium
TCAAATCGTTCTATTCTCATGCCTTCTCCATTCAGAACTTACGAATTAACGGCTTAGACCTGCCCGACGGACGGCAGGCGGGTTTTCGGTGAACCCTGAACATTTGAACCTTTGAACCCTGAACCCATGAACGGTTACCTAAGATCTCACATCATCTGATACGGATCGACATCGATTATCATTCTTATCCCGCTTGAACTCAGGATCTGGGCAGAGAATTTCTCTACCTCTTTTAATAATTGGTTGAGGTATTTGGAGGTGCTGGATTTGATAAGTATCTGCTGCCTGTACTTCCCTTTTAGCTTTGCTATAGGGGCCTCAACAGGACCAAGAACCTCTATAGAATTTTTTCCTTTTGACTGTTTTTTTAAGGTATTACGGATTTTTATTCCTATACTCCGAGCTATTTCTTCTGTCTTTGTCTTACTATTTCCAAGGAATCGCACATTGGCTATCAAGGAAAATGGCGGATAGTTGACCTGCTGCCTGAGACCTATTTCATGGGAGAAAAATTTTTCATAATCATGATCTTTTGTGGCACTAATTGCATAGTGTGATGGATTGAATGTCTGGATGATGACCTTTCCGGGAACGTTGCCTCTTCCAGTCCTGCCTGCTACCTGGGAAAGTAGCTGAAAGGTAACCTCTCCGGCACGGAAATCCGGGTAATTCAAGGATAGATCAGCAGAGATCACCCCAACAAGGGTTACATTGGGAAAGTCGTGGCCCTTGGTAACCATCTGTGTCCCAACAAGTATATCCGTTTCGCGCTGCATGAATCGCTTCAAGACCTGTTGTACCTCACCCTTATGCTTCATGGTATCCCTGTCCATCCTCTCTACTTGTGCCTCTGGAAATACATCCTTTAATACCTCTACCACCCTTTCTGTACCAAATCCATATGGTTTTAGGTTCTCCTTTTTGCAGACCGGGCAACTATTGGGGGGCTTTATCCTAAAGCCACAGTAATGACAAATCAGATTGTTTCCATATTTATGATAGGTCAGGCTTACCTCACAGTTTGGGCACCTTATGGCCTCTCCGCAAAACCTGCAAAGGTAAAGAGAGCTGAATCCCCTCCTGTTCAAAAACAGTATAGTCTGTTTTCCTTGATCCAGATTTTCCACAATAGCCTTCTTTAAGGGGGGGCTCATTATATTATCATCCCGCACAGCGGGACCTCTCTCAAATCTTGTCATATCTATAACTGTTACATCTGGGAGTTCCCTCTTGAGAATCCTTTTTGGCATGGTGAGAAAGCCATATTTGCCTTTCGCAGCATTCTGGTAAGACTGTATCGAAGGGGTTCCGGAACCAAGTATAACAAGGGCTCCTGAGAGTTTTGCCCTAACTATTGCGGCATCCCTTGCCTGGTAGCGAAATTTCTCCTCCTGCTTATAAGAGAGATCATGCTCCTCATCAATAATAATGAGGCCGAGCTTGGAAAGGGGGGCATAAAGAGCTGATCTGGCTCCTATAACCACATCGGCATCTCCCTTTGCTATTCTGATCCATTGATCGTATCTTTCCCCAGTTGAAAGAGCGCTATGAAGGATAGCCACCCTATCTTTAAAGCGGGATTTAAAAAGAGATGCCATAGAAACAGTCAGGGCTATCTCTGGTACCATTATTATGGATTGCTTTCCCAACTCTTTGGTAACCTTGATAGCATGGTAATAAACCTCTGTTTTGCCACTGCCAGTTACCCCATGCAAGAGACAGGTAAAAAAGGCGTTGTCCTTGAGTTTTTCGGATATATTTTCCAAGACCTCTTTCTGTTTTGAATTAAGAGGTGGTGGGTTAGGGGAAATAAAGAGGGTTTCACTTGCTATATCCCTTACAACCGCCTTGAGATATTTTTTCAGCAATCCCCTCTTAACCCATTTATCCACGAGGTAGGCCCCATTGTTAAAGGTTGCCTTTAACTCATGCAAGGAGATCTCTTTCTTGATAATAATCATCTCTAAGAATTCGCCTTCGTTTTTCGGTGCTCTTTTATGTTCAAAAAGTGATCTGTCAATATAGGCACCTTTCTTTATGCTGATGAAAACCATTTTTAAAAGTCCAACCCTGTCCAGCCATCCCTTGGCGGGCATCTCTGTGCCATCAGGAATTCGCACATTTAAGCCTGTTGGGAGGGCAGTTTTTATTACCAGGCCGATTGGATATAGGTAATAGCTAGAAAGCCATTCGAAGAATTCAACCATATTTGGAGGGAAAAGTGGGTAAGAGTCAATAATAGCGTTTATATCCATTAAACCTTTTCTTTTTTCAGGCGGGATAATCCTAAGGATATAAGCGGTTACCTTTCGTCCTGAAAAGGAAACAAGGACTCTTTTGCCCACTGCTACCTTCTTTATAAGGTCACCTTTTACTGTATAGGTGAATGTTCCACTTATTGGAAGGGCAACGGCGACACGAATGTATATCTTTGGCAAGGATTCAAACATAAGTGATCAATTTTCTGCATTATTTTTCTTTCGAATATGCACAATAAGATATGGAAAAAATCCTAATTTCTAAACCCCTGGCCCAGACCTGGCTTAAAGAGATTGAGTCTATCGCCACTGAAACCATAATTTTACCGAGACAGAATTATATTCATGCCACTTCGCGCCAGGGCAGGCCTAAACAATTTCAAAATCCAAAATCACAATATCAAAACTTATTTTGTCTTCTCCAGTATGGCGCTAAAGATTTTTATAAGCTCAGTTGCTTCCTTAATCAATAATTACCTTTGTTTTTCAGCTTGTTAGCCATCTACTTCAGCAAGGTTCAGTCAATACCGGCTTTCTTTAGCTTCTTTTCGACAGATCTTGACCCTCATGACAAAATCTTTTTTTACTTAAAGACTCATTCGCTTTTTACCCTGTTAAATAATATGCTTGAACCAACGACCAAAATTGCAAATCCTCATTAATTTCCAAAGTATTAAGACAATATTTAAGTTCTATTTAACAGGGCAGGTAGTTTGCTCCGACAAAGCCAGAAGCCCGGACAAGTTGTTTTATTATTTCAATGTTGGCTATGGTCTTTGGAAGATTTTTAACAAACTTTATTATCTCCTTTGCGAACTTTAAAGTTCGTTTCTCTAAATCATACTGTTTTGTGTTTCTTATTTTGGTCATTTGGATTTGTTTAGTATTTAGAATTTAGAATTTTTTGGTTAACAGGCTATTTCGTGATTATTTACTCTTCTCAAATTTAGCCCTAATTTGGGGTATATCAAACAGAGATACATCAATAGGCAGGTTTGCTTTAATGTCCTTTACTGTATATTCCTCTGTAATATCGCCTTTATATGAATAGACAATCTGGAATGGATACCAGGTATGCTCCATGAACTCAAAATAGTCGGAAAAATGAAAAAGATAATCACCATATTTGAGAATGATGGGAAAAAATTGCTCCTTATCAACAAGAAGCCTGGCACTTCCCTCTTCTTTTTCCCCTATCAGGTATGCTATCTTGCCCTCAAATCTCGTTAGGAATACCTTATCAATGCTTATGCCTACCTCTTTAAGCATTTCTGATAATCTCTCTGGATCATGGGCTAAAAGAAGAAAACGATAAATGAAATCATAGCTTTCACCATCATAGGTAATCCTTCCGTTGATAATTCTCAAGGTTTTTGGGCTGTTATGGATTATGAGGCGTTTACCAGGTTGACCTGGAATTTCTGACCTGTAGAGATAAGGAGAACCCAAAGAGACGATCTCACCAAAAGCCTTTTCCTTTTCCTGATTTAGGTCTTTAATTTTCGTATGTTGGATTATTCTTAATGTCTTGATATTAGCAAATTTATTGGTCATAATCGCTATGATCTGAGATGAAGGAAGCACATAAGGCAGTCCAGTTGATGGTAGAATAGGTATAATAATTAAAGATAGTGCAATCAGGAAGTTTGATCTTTTTGCCATACCTCGTCCATTTGAAGGATCAACTCATTAAATCTCTTTTTATCGTTCTTGCTCAATATAAAGGCAGGTGGAGATTTGATCCTGAGAGGATTTACAAACCTCCCCCTTTTTTTCACACTAAAATCAAGATGGGGTCCGGTTGACAACCCAGAGGAACCCACGTAGCCAATCACATCTCCTTGCCTAACCCTTGAACCTTTCTTGAGACCTTTTGCAAACCTGCTAAGATGGCCATAACTGGTTTCATATATGTGATTGTGTCGTATCCTCATATAACGTCCATATCCTCCCTTCCATCCAATAAAGGTTATCCGGCCATTCCCTACAGACTCCACTGGTGTTCCAATTGGCGCAGCATAATCAACACCATAGTGGGGTCTATAGATCTTCAAAATCGGATGAAATCTCTTTAAAGAGAAATGGGAGCTGATCCTACTATATCTTAGGGGAGATTTTAAAAAGGCCTTCCTTAGGCTTTCCCCTTTCTTGTTGTAATAGCATGATCTGCTTTTAGAATCAGTAAAATAAAAGGATTTGTAAACTCTTTTCTGATTTACAAATCTAACTGCGAGCACCTTTCCATGGCCTATACATTTCCCTTTCCTGTATTGCTTTTCAAAAATTACTTGAAAGGTATCTCCAGGCCTAATATCAACTAAAAAATCTATATCCCATGCAAAGATATCAGCAATTTCCATGATAACGTCAGAGGTTATGCCCCTGTCAATAGCCGATTGGTAAAAGGAATTGGATACCTCTCCATTAATTACTGTTGGAACGGTTACTTTTGAAGTAAAAACAAGACTGGCGAAGAAATCATGACCGCTCCTGATAATATGGAGGGTCTTCGCTGGTGTTAGATAAAGGGAAACCTTTTCGACTTTTTCGCTCTGTTTATTGAGCCATATATCGATTGTTTGGCCTGCTCTGGCCTTGGATAAATCAAAAAATGGCCTAATCGCATCATTTATCAGCACAATACTTTGGGCTGAGATTCCATTTCCTGCTAAAAGTTCGTAAAATGTTTCTCCCTTTGTAAAGTATTCTCTTATCCTTTTATGGTTTGTAAACCACTTCTGCCTTGACTCAAAATAATCGTTGTAACTAACCAAATGGGGTATAATTAATTTATCCGTGGCTGCTATATCAGCACGTGATCGGAAAAGGATGAGCAAGCTTACAACAATCAATCCAATAATAAAAAAAAGGAGAAAAATCCTGTCCCATCTAAGGGTGTTTGTGGATTTATTAATCTTCTGGTTCAATCTTCTTTATCTTTAGGGTTATCTTTAAGAATAAGATAATTCTTTTTTAATTATTCTTAATATTTTGATAAAAATAGTTGACATATTAATTTCTTTATATTATTAAATATAAAAATTATAACATATATATATTTAATTATAAACAACTTTAGAGAGGAAATCTGATGGCAGACTATATATTTTGCTTAAGGAAGAAGAATAATCCCCGTATAGATGTTCGAATATGCCAGAAAAAATGTCTTTTTAAAGATGAATGCCCGGAGTTTCTGGACTATCAAAGGAGTTCAACTGATCAATCCTCGATCTTAAATTCAAGGTTGATCATATCACCTCTGCTAAATCCCATAGCATCAAAAAATTGAAGAAGACCCCAGTCCCGCCAGTTTACAAGGGTGTATACTGTATCGACACCTACCTTTTTCATATAATTGATTATCTCTTCTATTAACATCTTGGCCACACCCTTTTTCTGATAAGATGGATCAACTCCGATCGTATCTATCCAGCCAATATTCTCTGGCACACCATATTCCCATCCACTTGCGTCCCCTAAAATAAAGCCTACAACCTTGCCCTCCATTTCTGCTACAAGCGACGGGAGAGGTGATTTCTTTTCTGTCAGCTCAACCTTTTTTTCCCAGTAATCTGGCCTCTTTTCTCCAAGAACCTGGCTGTCTATCTCAATGATCCTATCAAGATCATCATCCCTCATTACTCTAATAATTGGGGCTTCACCTGTTATAGTTGCCATATTCTCCTCCTTTCTTTTAATGAAGTTAAAGTTATTGTTAATATCTCATTATGGCAGTAGAAAATCCCTCTTATAAATATGTGTAACTACTCAGGTTGTCAGGTTCACGGTTCAAGGTTCACGGTTGGTTGCCTTATCTTCATACTGGTTTATGTTCATCATTTTCTAACCCCTGGCCCAGACCTGGTTTAGCAGTCCTTTTCGTAGAATCCTTGGGCGTAGTGTTCAGAAGAACCGTTTAAAGCGCACGTTACGTCGCTCCAGGGCAGGCTTGAACCATGAACCCCTGAACTTTGAACCTGAGTAGTAACAAATATGTTATATATAAATATTGTTAATGTTAAAAAAAGTTTGTTCCTATCTTATACATGCTATAATAAAGTTTTTCTATTGACAAAAAGATACAACTTTGTTTAATTCAATCGTAATCTTGCATAAGCCAGACAAAGATAGCTAAGGAGAAAATTGATTAACATGAAGAAATTATTTTTTATTCTGTTAGGATCATTCATTTGGTTAACTGCCTTTTTTCAGGTAACTATTTGGGCAGAAGAACCTAAAGACATCTTATCCATTGAGGCCTATGACATGCTCAATACCGTTCCTAATACATATCTGATTGATGTTAGGACAAGAGCAGAATATCAATTGATAGGGCACCCACCAATGGCCTACCTTTTTCCCTACTTTTTTTTGACCAATAAACTTGGAAAAAAGGGAGAAAACTGGATATATCAATTCAACAAAAATAAAAAAGCCTTTGTAGAGGAAATAAGGAAGAAGTTTCAAAAAACAAACAACCTCCTAATACTATGCAGAGATGGTACCAGGAGCATCTTGGCAGCCAAAGAGCTTATAAAAAATGGTTTCAAACATGTTTACAATGTAAAGGATGGATTTGAAGGGCCACTGTTTCCATTCTTTGAAGATAAGAATAGGCATAAATTTTATAGACAACTAGCTCACAGAAACAAAATTCCTACTTATAATCATCGCCATTTTTATGGATGGCAGTGGTGGGGCCTACCCTGGACCTATGATATAGACAGCAAATATATCTATCCTCCTGATAAAATTCCAAAAAAAGAAAAAAAGAAATAGAAGTAGGCCTAGTGAAGCTTCGACTCCCCGGCCCGTAACGGCCTGGGATGGGCAAATCGACGAGGCGCAATGTAAGTAAGAAAATACGAAATTCGAATATCGAAATCCCTGGCCCAGACCCCTGGCCCAGACCTGGCATTGCACATGTGGTGTTTGATGTAAAATTCTTGAAGAAGCCAATAACCCATATACAATAAGGCCATTATGTCGCGCCAGGGCAGGCTGGCTTGCAAGGCATTTATTTTTCAACCTCAATTACGAAATACTTCAACGATCACAGTGTGTTCAAGCAATGTCGCGCCTCCCGATCCCGTCTCGGTCTCGGGACGGGGAGGGCGGGCTTGGCATAAATGTTAATATCTTGAGCAATGAAGAAACTTAAATCAGGGGCCTAATAAAGGACAGGGCTATTATAGTCTTACTATCAATTATCTTATGATTCTTAATCATCCCTATCACCTCATCGAGGGTCAAGATCTCAAGGGATGATATCTCATTTTCATCAATCTTTGTTCCTATCTTCTCTAGATCCCTGCCTGAATAGAGGTGGATAAGCTCATTAGAGTATCCAATAGCAGGGGCATAGGTATAGAGCCATTTGATAAATTTTGCCTTAAAGCCTGTTTCTTCTACCAGTTCTCTTTTGATACATTCCTCAGGGCTTTCACCCTTATCGATTTTACCTGCGGGAATCTCAAGCGTTTCTCTTTTTAAAGCATACCTGTACTGCTTTACCATTATAATTTCTTTATCTGAAACAAAAGGGACGATCGCTGCAGCCTGTGGATGATCAATGCGAATGCGCTTGCTTATCTTTCCATTTCTCAGCCTCACTTCATCCAGATATGCAGTGAAACTCTTTGTTCCCAAACTTGCAAGGCTTTGTATCTTTCGTTCCATAGCGAAATTCCTTTTTATGTTGTCTCCATTGATAGTTGTCCATAATCTGACAACCGAAATTACTTCTTTCTAAACTTCTTCTCATCTCCCGTTAATTGTTTCCCTTAAGACAAGCTTAATAACCAGTAACGAGTAACTAACTGTTTAAACCTCATATATCACTTTGGCTCCTACCAGAGACTCGATCTCTTTAATCAGATTCTCCTCAGGCATAATGCTATACCGATTATGGGTATCGACAGTTGCCTTGTTGTTTTTATCGAGATTGATTCTAAATTTAATCTGGCATTCTCCTGGATATCTAAAGATAAGATCTTTTAGCTTCATGAGGCAGGAGCGGTTAAGCCCCTCCTGTGAAACCGGTATTATTATTGAATTAATTGCTTTTTGCTTTACTGTTTCCAGGGCAACTATATCCTGGGCTCTAATCTTTACTGCGTTATCGCTAGCTTCGGCCTCTCCTGTTATTAAAAGAGGCCTGTCATCATTCAGCAGAGTGACACATTTAGCAAACACATCTGGAAACACTACAACCTCAGTGAAGCCTTTTTTGTCTTCCACATTAATGACCGCCATCTTTTCCCCTTTTCTTGTCCTCTTTATCCGCATTGTATTTACGAGACCGGCTAACTTAACAATAGACTTGTCTTTAACTGTAACAAGACCCTGTGTTGTTGTAGTTGAAAACTGGTTTATCACATCTGCAAATCTATCTAAAGGATGACCAGTGATATAAAATCCGAGAGATTCCTTTTCTTTCCGTAACTTTTCATCATCTTCCCATTCGTCAATATCTGTATGCTCAAAGGATCTCTCTTCTTCCTTGGATGGAAAGAGGTCAAACATATTCAACTGATTCGGGTCTTCACTGATCCCACCAAAGGCAATGGCATCGTTCAGGGATGCGAAAAGTCTTGATCTAAACACACCTGTAAAATCAAATGCTCCACACTGGATCAGGCCTTCCAATACCCTCTTGTTTACCTTTGATTTATCTACCCTCCTGCAAAATTCTCTAAGCGACGTAAAAGGCTCCTTCCTTTCTCTCTCATGAACAATCGCCTCCACGGCCTTAAAACCAACATGCTTTACTGCAGCCAGTCCAAAGCGAATACTCTCCCCAACAACAGAAAAATCTACCTGGCTTTCGTTTATATCAGGAGGAAGTATAGGTATACCCATTTCCTTGCACTCAGCGATGTTTTTAATGGTTTTATCTTGGCTTCCCATATCCTCTGTAAGCAAAGCAGCCATAAACTGAACTGGATAATGGGCTTTCAGATAGGCAGTCAAATAAGCTATCATAGCATAGGCCACTGAATGGGATTTATTAAAACCATAACCTCCAAATTTTTCTATCAAATCAAAAACATGTTCCGCCTTATGAACATTTAATCCATTCTGGGTTGTCCCTGCTAAAAAACGTTCTTTTTGCTGCGCCATCTCCTCAGCCTTTTTTTTACTAATAGCCTTGCGCAACAAGTCTGCCTCTGCAAGGGTATAGTTGGCCAGCACCTGGGCAATTCGCATAACCTGTTCCTGATAAACAATAACCCCATATGTCTCGGTCAGAATCTCCTCCAATTGAGGCAAAAGATAAGTTTTTTTAATTTCGCCATGTTTCCTCTTAATAAAATCATCAACCATGTTGCTGCCCAGAGGACCCGGCCGATAAAGGGCAACTGATGCAACTATGTCTTCAAAAACACCTGGTTTGAGGTTCCTTAGGAGCTCTTTCATGCCAGCACTTTCCAGTTGAAATACCCCGGTAGTCTTCCCCTCACTGATTAACTTAAAGGTTTCATTATCCTCCATTTCTATCTCATCTAACTTAACAACCTGGCCAGCTATTTTCTCTATAAGATCTAATGTATCCTGGATAACGGTCAAGGTCTTGAGCCCTAAAAAATCAAATTTGATTAGTCCAAGATGTGCCACCTGATCCATGGTGTATTGGGTCATGATCTCCCCATTTGGTCCTTTAAACAGGGGTAGATATTCAACTAAAGGCCTATCAGATATAACTATACCGGAGGCATGGGTGGAGGCATGTCTGGTTAAACCTTCTAAGGATCTGCTAATCCTTAGAAGCCTTCTTTCATCATCAGTGCCCTCTTCCATGACCTTGAGCTGTGGCTCTGCATCTACTGCCTCATCTAATGTAATATTAATTCCTTCTGGAATAAGTTTGGCAATCCTATCGGCCTCTGCGTATGACATATTGAGAGATCGGCCAACATCTCTTATAACAGCCCTGGCCTTCATTGTGCCAAAGGTTATTATTTGAGAGACATTTTCTCTTCCATATTTCTCACTGACGTAATCAATGACCCTATCCCTGTTCTTGATGCAAAAATCTATATCGATATCAGGCATGCTTATTCGACCAGGGTTTAGGAAGCGCTCAAACAGGAGGCCGTATTTTATTGGATCAATATCTGTAATTTTAAGTGCATAAGCTGTAAGGGAACCAGCAGCGGATCCCCTTCCTGGACCAACAGGAATATCTGACCGCCTTGCATAGTCTATAAAATCCGCCACTATCAAGAAATAACCTGCAAAACCCATTTCATTAATGGTTTTAAGCTCATAGGTCAGTCTCTTCTCATATTCATTTTTTAATTCAGTAGATATCGATCCCTCAAGGGACTCTTTTCGAACCAATCTCTTCTCTAAGCCCTCCCTTGCCTCTTTCTCGAATTTTTCTTCCAGGCTAACATTCTCTGACACCTGAAAAACAGGGTATTTATACTGGCCAAATTCCATCTCATAGTTGCACCTTTTAGCCACGTTCAGGGTATTCTTCAGTGCTTCGGGAAATTCATCTAAGTCAAGTGCCATTTCTGTTTGTGACTTAAAATAAAACTCATTATTAGAAAATTTTAACCTGCCTTGGTCATCAACACTCTTGCCTGTTTGGATGCACAAGAGGATGTCATGCGCCTCAGCATCTTCCTTATTTAAATAATGACAATCATTGGTAGCAAGCAAGGGAAGAGATAGCTCCTGCGCTAATTCTTTTAAAGCTCTATTAACAACAATCTGCTCAGGCATTTTATTGGCCATTACCTCTAAATAGAATCGGTCATGGTCAAATATCGATGCCAGCTCGAGTGCGTACTTTTTAGCATTTTCCACCCCTCCGTTCCTTAGAAAATAGGGAATATGTCCCTTGAGGCAAGCTGAAAGGGCAATTAATCCAGCATTATACTTCCTTAAGAGCTCCATATCGATCCTGGGATGATAATAAAAACCCTCTAGATTGCCCAAGGTGACAAGCCTGCTCAGATTCCTATAACCAGTCTCATCCATGACAAGAAGAACCAGATGATATGCATTTGGCTGACCATCTCCTGAAGGTGACCTATCCTTCCTGCTGCCAGGTGCTATATATACCTCGCAACCTATGATTGGCTTAATGCCAGCCCTGGTTGCCTGTGAATAAAACTCCACTGCCCCAAACATGTTCCCATGATCAGTGATTGCTACTGCATCCATGCCAAGACTGGCGGCCTTTTTTAACATTCCATTTATTCTGATGGCCCCATCGAGCAAGCTGAATTCAGTGTGAACGTGGAGGTGAACAAAAGGGGAGTGGTCTGTTTCTGTGGATTTATTTTTTTCTTTCTTTTGCATATATGTTTGACGGATTTTATTAAATTAGATACATTTTGATGAACTCTGAGGTTATCATAAGGTAAAGAAAAAATAGCTTCAAGCTTTTTTAGATAAAAGAAAACCTTCTGCTTTTTTTAGGAATATTCATTTAAAGAATGTGACTATTTAGCCACCAAGGCACAAAGACCCAAAGACCTGCCCGACGGACGGCAGGCGGGGAAGATGAATATAGATTGAATAACGGAGTTTTCTCATTAATGAGCCTCAGGCTCATTAATTTCAATCCCGATTTATCGGGATTAATAATGCTATCATAAAGAATAATTCTATAATCTTGGTGTCCGTTCGGCCTTGAGCTCACGGCCGAAAGGCTTGGTGCCTTTGTGGCATGATACCTGAGTAATTACTAAAAAATTTCTTTGAGCACTCATCATAATGAAAGAGTTAGCAAGAAGTAAAGCAAAGGGGACCACTATCCTTGTTATCGTCTATGAATATGTTATCAGGAATGTACTGGTCAGGATGCTGATGGCTAAAGGACATACTGTGGTTACCTGTTCGGTCGGTTTTGACGGGATAAGAAAGTTTGAAAAGGGCAAGGGGAAATTTGACCTAGTTATAATTGATATCCCCCTGCCTGGGATAGGTAGTTTGAGTGTAACAAAAAAAATCAAGAAAATCAGTCAGAAAACACCAGTTATACTTATTAAAGGATGGGATAAGGAACTGGATACCAAGGAGGCAAAAGACTCCGGAATAGATCTCATTATAAGCAAACCTCTTTACATAGATAAGACATTGAATCTTGTGAATGGTTTCATGAAATTATAATGTAAGCAGGATTAAATAATGGATTTTAAAACAGCCCCTCTTGCCACCAGGATGCGTCCGGAAAGGGTTGAAGAGATACTCGGGCAGGATCACATTCTCGGTCCATCAAGGGCATTAAGAAGCTCCCTTGAGACAGGTAATCTGTTTTCTGTAATATTCTGGGGACCACCAGGTTCAGGCAAAACAACCATTGCAAGATTGATAGCACAATACGGTAATTGTCCCTTTCAATCATTCTCTGCAGTCATGTCTGGGGTGAAGGAGTTAAGAGAAGTAATTGATTTAGCAAAAAGGACATATAGATATGAGCTAAAACCGACTATCCTTTTTGTCGATGAAATTCATCGCTTTAATAAGGCACAACAAGATGCCTTTCTCCCCCATGTCGAAAATGGCCTGATCATTCTCATTGGAGCTACCACCCAGAATCCCTCATTTGAAATTATACCACCACTGCTTTCAAGAACCAGGGTTATGACCTTAAAACCATTAGGGTTCAAAGATATGGCCATAATTTTGCACAGGGCCCTTAAAGATAAAAAGAGGGGGCTCGGAGATCTTAATATTGAGATTGAAGAAGATGCCTTAAACTATATCATAAATATCTCCCATGGAGATGTCCGATGTGCCCTTAATAACCTGGAGTCTGCCAGTTATTTTCTTAACCCAGATAAGAATAATAAGAAGGTATTAAACCTGGCTACTGTTGCACGCGCCCTGAATAAAAAACCCCTCATCTATGACAAAAACGGTGAGGAACATTACAATCTTATATCGGCCCTTCATAAAAGCATGAGGGGAAGTGATCCCCAGGCCTCTATCTACTGGCTATATAGGATGCTGGAAGCAGGTGAAGATCCGCTTTTTATAGGTAGAAGGCTTATTCGATTTGCCTCTGAGGATGTTGGCCTTGCTGACCCCAATGCCCTTGAGATAGCATTAACTGCCTATCAAGCCTGGGAAAGGGTAGGTCCGCCAGAGGCGGAACTATCTCTTGCGCATGCAGTAGTTTATTTAGCTACAGTCCCAAAGAGCAATTCTCTCTATGTAGCAGAAAAATCCGTAAAAAAGGAGATAGAGAAATCAGGCCCTCAGCCAGTGCCTTTACATTTAAGAAATGCTCCAACAAAACTGATGAAAGATATAGGTTATTCTAAAGGCTATATTTATCCTCATGATTATCCAGAAAGCCAGATAAAGCAAGAGTATCTACCTGAAAAAATCAGGAAAAAGATATTCTATCATCCTGGTGATAGGGGATTTGAAAAAGATATAAAAAGGAGGATGGCCCAGCCAGGGGATAAGCACTCAGAAACAAGCAACCATAATCGAAAGAAAACATAATTAATCAATAACCTGTGGACTTATAAATACTAAGCTCTAAATCCCTGGCCCAGACCTGGACTCTCAAGTCAAAAGCAAGGAATCAATGCATGAATGGTACGACTTAATCATTTACATTGAACCTTTAGTATGTCGCGCCAGGGCAGGCCGAAATACTAAACAAACCCAAATATCAAAACCTTCACCCCGTTAGATAAAGGATTTGTATTTTTAATTTATGCCTTAACTTCTCTCTACTTCAGAAAAGTTATGATTCTTACCGTCTTTACTATCTAACGGGGCAAGAATGACCAAAACGTGTTAGGAGTTTGAATCTCAAGAAGTTTTTGATTTAGAACATTTTAATTTTGTGCTTGTTTAGGCCTGCCCATGCGCGAAGTGGCATGGATATAATTCTGTCTCGGTACAATTATGGTTTCAGTGGCGATAGACTCAATCTCTTTAAGCCAGGTCTGGGCCAGGGGTTTAGGAATTAGGATTTAAGGTTTTCGCCTCTTTTATTGAGCATGTTCAAAAAACTTAAGGCATTTTTTGTTCATCATGAATGAGCCGTCTTATCTTAAATTATCCAAAGAAGGTCAACTTTTAAAAAGGGTGGAAGAGGCTACTAAGTTGTTAAAGGAATGTAATCTTTGCCCCAGACAGTGTGCAGTTGACCGTTCAAATAACGAAAAAGGGTTCTGCCAAACTGGTAGAAAGGCAAAGATTGCAAGTTATAATGCCCATTTTGGAGAAGAAGCACCGCTGGTTGGCAGATTCGGTTCAGGTACCATTTTTTTTAGTTTTTGCAATCTCCGCTGCTCTTTTTGCCAGAACTACGAGATAAGCCATCTGGGTGAGGGGATAGAGATGGAACCAAAGGATTTAGCAGCAATAATGTTAGCGTTGCAAAGCAAGAATTGTCATAACATAAACCTAGTTACTCCTACCCATGTTTTTCCTCAGATACTGGAAGCCCTTCTATTGGCTGTAGATAATGGCCTACATATTCCCATAGTATATAATAGTGGTGGTTATGAGAGGCTGGAAACTCTTAAGCTTCTGAGGGGTATTATTGATATCTATATGCCTGATTTTAAGTTCTGGGATAAAAAATGGGCAGATAGATATTGCCATGCACCGGATTACAGAGAAGTTGTTGTTGGGGCCTTTAAGGAGATGCATGCCCAGGTGGGTGATTTAAAAATAGACAGTAATGGTATTGCTGTGAGAGGATTGCTGGTGAGGCATCTTGTAATGCCTCAGGGGATTGCAGGAACCAAGGATATTATGGAATTTATTTCTAATGAGATATCAGATAATACATATGTAAATGTTATGGATCAATATAGGCCATGCGGTTCAGCATATCAGGATGAATATCTTAATAACAGGATCTCAGCAAATGAATATTCAATGGCTGTAAAATGGACCAAAAATGCAGGCCTGAAACGATTGGATCAAAGGCAAGGGCTTAGATTGTTGTTTCGGATTTAATAAAAAGGTACGGTAACCTTATTGGTTATGAATTAGATATTTTGTAACATTTTAGCTCTTTGAAAACTCCCCCTGGCCTTTAGTTAAGGCCACAGAGGTATCATTGGTGAGACGCATGAGCATGGAGATGTCTTTTTTTACATTATGCCCTCTAACATGGTGCCTCAGCTTGCTGCTTCAAATCCCGCTAAGCGGGACAACTCGTCATTGTTTTTTAGAGTCTTTGTGAGGGCATGATAAAAAAAGACATCCCCATGCTCATTCACCAGGTAATTTAAAAGAGCTAAAATGTTACGATATTTTATATTGAAAATTTTATCTAATGTGATAAATCTTTTCTACACACTTTCTATAAGAGGGAGGTAATTATGGCTAGTTTAAATAAGGTAATGTTAATAGGAAATCTTGGTGCTGATCCTGAGATACGGTACACACCAAGCGGTGCGGCTGTTGCTAACTTTAGAATAGCCACAAAGGATCAATGGACGAATAAAGAAGGTGAAAAGCAAGAGAGGACTGAATGGCATAAGATCGTAGCCTGGAGAAGGCTGGGAGAAATCTGTGGTGAATACTTGCATAAAGGCAGCCTTGTTTATATAGAAGGGAGTTTACAGACGAGGGATTGGGAGGATCGGGATGGAAATAAAAGGTGGACCACAGAGATTATTGCCTGGAGAATGCAGATGCTGGATAGGGCAGGCAAAACAGCAGAGGCTGAATCTACCGAGGAACGCTTTCCAACTGAAGAGCCAGTAGAAGCCACTACTCCGACAGATCTGGAAGAACCTGAAGACGATATACCATTTTAATAAGCCTTTGGCTTATTAAAGATCTGCCTGCGGCGGGCTTATCATCTAGCCTTTAAGTTTCATTCTTCTTATTATCGCCAGTATCCGCAGGTATTTCTTCAGGATTTTCGGTAGTGGACTTAGTTGAGTCCCTAAAATTTTTAATCCCCTGGCCGAGACCTCTTCCAATTTGAGGGAGTTTTCCGGCTCCAAAAATTATCAGGATAATAACAAGAATTATAAGCAATTCTGGCATGCCAAGACCGAACATTTATGCACCTCTTTAATAAATAACTTATTTACCCTCTTTATAATAATTTTATTTATACAAGTCAATTAATCTTTAATTGTGCTTGTTGAATGGTCAACCTATACTACCTAATCTTTACCAAAGGATTTGAAAAATCAAGAATTTTTAAAGACCTTTAAAGCCGTTTTCCCCAATTGTCCTAGATTGAGGACCACAGTTATCCCATGAGACTTAAGGGCATTTACCTTATCCTCAGCCTTTCCCTTGCCTCCAGAAATTATAGCCCCAGCATGACCCATCCGTCTTCCGGGTGGCGCTGTTTGTCCAGCAATAAAGGCAGCTACAGGCTTATTAAACTCTCCCTCTATATATTCTGCAGCCTCTTCCTCAGCCGTGCCACCTATCTCCCCAATAAGGACGACACCTTTTGTTTCATTGTCTTCTTTAAATCGCCTTAAATGATCTATGAAGGATGCTCCAACGATTTGATCTCCACCTAAACCAATACAGGTAGATTGCCCTAATCCAACCCTTGTTAATTGGTCCACAACCTCATAGGTTAGGGTCCCACTCCTGGAGAGCACACCAATACTTCCCTGTTTGTGTACGTGACCTGGCATTATCCCCACCTTTGTCTTCCCTGGAGAGATAATCCCCGGAGTGTTTGGGCCGATTAGGACAGCGCCACACTTTCTAATAAAATGAACTGTCTTAATCATATCAAGGGTGGGAATCCCCTCAGTAATGCACACAATGACATCTATTCCTGCATCTGCGGCCTCGATCATGGCATCAGGGGCAAATGGCGGTGGTACAAAGATGCATGAGGCATTGGCACCGTAGATATCCACAGCATCCTTTACCCTATTTAAAACCGGTATACCCTCAACCTTTTCTCCACCCTTACCAGGTGTTACACCAGCCACAATATTGGTGCCATAAGCCAACATTTGTCTTGTATGGAATGTACCTTCGTTTCCTGTAATACCCTGGACAACAACCTTTGTATTCTCATCAACTAAGATACCCATGCGATTACTCCATTTCTATTTTGTAACAACTAATTAACTCACTTGTTTCGCTACCATTCTGGCGGCCTCTTCTATATCTTGAGCAACTGAAAAATCAAGATTTGAATTTTTTAAGATCTCTCTTCCCTCCTCGACATTTGTCCCTTCTAACCTAACTATAAGAGGAACATTTATTTCCACCTCTTTGGCAGCATTTACCACACCCCGCGCCAAAACATCACATCTCATTATTCCACCAAAAATATTGATCAGGATTGCCTTGACCCTCTCGTCACTCAGAATAATCTTTAACCCGTTTGTAACCATCTCTTCACTTGCGCCGCCACCAACATCTAAAAAATTGGCTGG